>NZ_LIWQ01000003.1:0-189391 GCF_012978795.1 Campylobacter sp. RM16188
GCATACGAGATGATAACAATCCTAAAAGCCAAACAGGAGCGTCGTAAATAACACCGCAAGCATTTGAGACTATCTCGTCATCATAAACTATACCCATAGGTACATAAATTCTATTTTCTGATGAGACACGCGGAATAATAATATTTATAGCATCATCTTTTGTTTTACTTGGTAACTTACAATGCAATCTTGTCATTCTTGTTACAAAATAATATGGTTTATCTGCATATTTTTTTGTTTGTTTATCGCTGCTTTTTAAACGTTTTTGCTTTACTCCTAAAAGTCGTGGTTTAATAAATTCATGATTAGCAAACTGTTCTATATTCTCATCATCAATCCAAACACAATACCTAGGAATAGAATTTAAAAACTCATCTGAACCAATATATCTTTTGAATATCTTTGCTAACTCTGGATAGTATTTAATAGCATTTAAGTATTCGCTATAAGTTAAAAGTAAATATCCACCATCTATTGGCTTATTTCCACCATACATTATAGGTAAATTTTTATTTATTTGCACAGAAGCAAACTTGACAATCACATTTTTAGCATTTGCCAAATATGGATTTATATTAAAAGCTTCAAGCCTATCATTATTTATAAATATGGTTTTATTAAATTTTTTATTAAGTGATTTTAGACCAATAATAATAACAGTTACTCCAGCATTATTAGCAGCGCTATTTTGCCATTTAAAAGAGGTATAAGCAAAGCTAATTTCAGCATTTTCTAAAACTGGTTTCCATAGATAAGCCACCTGTTCACCCTGGGTAATTGAGTTTGTGCTAACAAAAGCCAAAAGTGAGTTAGAATTTTTTACATATTTTCCACCTAAATAAAACCAAGCAGAAATATAATCAAGCTCGCCTATTCCATAAATATTCCCCATGATGTTCTTTAAATCAGTTTTTTGCTCTTTATCTTGTCTTCTTGCCCCTAAATACGGAGGATTACCAAAAACAAAAACTTCGTCTTCATCACTTTTAGGGCAAACTTCATTCCAATCGACTCTTAAAGCGTTAGCACAAATTATGCCGCCGATTTTTTGAAGAGGTAAGGTTTGACGGGATGCATTTGGAATTTTACTATTTAACTCGGTATTCATCTGGTGATCGCTTATCCATAAAGATAGCATTGCTATTTCGTGAGCGAAGTCATCTATCTCAATACCGTAAAACTGACTAAGTAAAACTATAGGATCGTAAAATAGCATCGTAGAGTTTTCATCAAGCTTGATCTTGGCTTCATAAATTCGCATTTCAAGTCGCCTAAGCTCTTTATATGCAATGATAAGAAAATTTCCCGATCCGCAAGCCGGATCAAAAAATTTCATATCGCGAATTCTGGCTAGCAAAGAATTTAGATTTAAAATTTTAGTTTCATTTTTAAAGTTTGATGACAAAATACGATCAATTTCGGCTTCTAGTTCGTCTAAAAATAGCGGTCTGATGACTTTCATAATATTTTCAACACTAGTATAGTGCATACCTAAGCTTGACCTTACTCTTTTATTTGAAGCTGTTTGAAGCATGGAACCTAAAATATCCGGGTTGATTTGTGACCAGTTTAGCATCGTTCCGGCTTCAATGATAAGATTTTTAGCCTTTGAGCTAAAATTTAAATGAGTATGCGGATCTTTAAAAAGATTACCATTGACATATGGGTATGCTTTTAACCAAGCCGGATCATTTACAAGCTCTTTACGAGAAAGTTTATCAAAAATTTGCGATATTGGAGTATTTAGATCGGCATTTGACATTTGGCTAAAACGTTTAATATCGGATGTAAAAATATCTTTTGCAAAGATGCCGGTATCTTCCGCAAATAGACAAAATAAAAGTCTAATCAAAAATAAATTTAAAATTTTATTATCAACATTTGCATTTAAAGCAATCAATTCATCATAAACACGCAAAAACCGTAAAGCCGCCTTTTGATCTAACGGATTTTCTTTGTCGTATTCAACTTTTTCAATACCCATAAGAGGCAAGAAAAAGTCAAAATACAAAGCCAATTCATTAAAATTTATATTAAGCGTATCGCCGGTCTTTGTGTCTTTTGCATTTATATTTACAAAATCTGTCACAAAAATAAACCTAGTCTGAGTATTGTCCATTACGGAAAGATAACGCTCAAGAATAGTGCCTTCTAGAGCCTGAATAAATAAAAGCTTGTTTCTAAACTGCTTTGTATCTTTATCACTACTACTTTGTTTTAGCTTGGTTATGGTTGCCTTTGGCACTCTAAAAATTGCTAAAAAATCATAAATAAACTCTGCAGGGTTTGGATTTTTAGTTAACTCTTCTAATTTGTCTTCTAATTCTAATGCGTGCATTTGTTGGCCTAAATTACTATCTAAAATGAAAATTATATCTATTTAGGCTAAGAATGCTATAAAAATTACTGTTAAACTCTCATGTATTGTCGGAAAAATTAGAATTCCAACTCATATGATTGTGATGGTTTGACTTCACTTTCAAGCTCAGGTAAGTAAGCACTGATTAAGTCTGAAATTTTAAATTTTTGGGCTACTTTTTTAATGAAATTTATTAGGTTTTCTTTTGTTGTTTCTAAAAGACTGTTTTTAATTTTTAAGTTTTGGTTTTCTGTGGCTAGGATTAAATTTGTGTTTTTTTCAGAATTTAAACTGTTTTGCATCTTTGTGATTTGATCACTTTGTTCAATAATTTTGTTATTTAATTTTATGTTTATTTCATTTTGAATTTTTAATTTATTTTTAGTATCTGATAAGCATGTTTTTAAGTCGTTAGCTTCAGATTGTAAATTCTTAATTTGTTTAGTTGCGTCGGCTAAATTTTTATTTATTTTCTCTTTATCTTTTCTTTCAGTTTCTAATTCATTGATAAGCTCAACACTATCTTTTACTTGTTCAAGAATTGTTTTCATTTCTTTGTTTTGAGCTGAGAGTGTTTGTAATTGTGTAGCTTGCGTGGTTGTTTTTTGGATCAAATTTGATATTGTTATAGCTTGTTCTTTAGTAGTTTTACGAATTTCTAACAAATTCTGCTCTAAAGACTGATTTTCTGTTTTAAGCTCGTCATTTTCACTCATAATAGCCAAATTTTGAGTTTTAATTTTATCTTGATCTAACAATTCTTTCGTTAATTGCTCGACTTTTGCATGTAGCTTTGTATCTGAATAAAGATAAATTTTATCTGCAAATTCTTCCTTTGCTGCTTTAAAAATTGTATCCATAAGAGGTATGACATTCTTTTTTTCAAATCTATAAAATTCCTCTCCAAAAAATGGTTTTTCTTTGGTAAAAAACTTACCGATCAAACTTTTTATTTTCTTTTTTAATGAATTTTCAAACTCTTTTTCTTGCTTGTACTCTCGCTCGGTCTGGTGCATTTCTTGTAAAGTTTTGTGCTTACTCTTGGTGCCATTGACACCGCGTATAGCAATACCGGAAAAAGCCTGAGCTAATAAATCCTGCAAACTAGAACCAAATTTTGACATTTCTTTTTTGCCACTAAAACGCAAATTTGCATGTTTTTCCATGTCATAGTTTGTAAAAATAATTTGGAAATGCTTAGTCTTTTCATCATTGTGTTCAGCTACAAGCAAACAATCAACTTTATATTTTGCTGAGTACATGTTAATAAATCTAGTAATTTCTTGGGTAAAATCATGATTGTTTATTACATTAATTTCAGCTTGGCTTAACCCCTCTTTTGCATCTTTTCTTCTTTCACTTCCAAAGCTGACTACTATCTCACTAAATGGTGTCATATCCTTTCGCCAAGATTTTTTCTTAACATTTCCGTTTTTAGTAGTATAAGTTTGCTTTTCATAGTCGGTTTTAATGTTTTCAAAATAATAATCAACTACTTCATTTATGTGTTTTTCATTGCTATAAATTTGATGGTTAAACTCTTTGCTATTTTTACTCAATAAAGACATAACCCCATAAGGCTCCGTGCGAACCCAATATCGATTAAATTTAGGTTCATGTCTTAAATATCTTATGTTTTTTAGTTGATTACTTTCACGGATATTATGACGATACCTTTCACATGCTTTTTCTTTTGTAAGAAAGTCACATCTGCCGCATAAATTAATATTAAAACCGTTAACAACTAGCATTTTTAATCTCTGTTATAGTTGGTACCGTATGAGCTTCAAGCCATGCATCAAGCAGCATCCTGTCATATCTTATTATACGGTTGATTTTTACATATGGTATTATGCCTTTCATTCGATATTTTGCTTGAGTGTTTATAGCTATTCCATATTCGTCTACAACATCTGTTGGACTTAGCCAACGTTTAGTTTTTTCAATATTAGCCATCTGATATCCTTTGTATTTTATTTGCGGATATCTTACTAAATATGAAAAAATTAAAAGCACAAATTTATATCTAAAATCTAAAGTATTTTGTGAAAAATATTAGTTTGGATAAATTAGTATTTCCTTGCATTATGATAAATTATTATCATCAAAAGTATACTCTATTGCGCTATTGAGTGCTACTATATATGAGTTTCGCTTGATTTGTTGAGAAATTTTTAAATTTCTAAAATTTGATATTGTATCAAGACTTTCATTTATATTTTTTATGTGCTTATTGTAATGTTTAGAAAAACAATCTTTATACTTTTCCTCTACATAATTGAAAGGAAAATCTTGTTTTTTAAGTATTTCAAGCGAATCAAAAAACTTTTTAAATTCCATATTCTTACTATACAACATACTATTAAGTTTTGTGGTTATATATAAAAATGTATGAAAAGCTAAATCGAGAATAAATATATCTTCATTATTAAAGTCGGGTGCGAATTTTAATATTTCAATATCTCCGTCAAATAAGCCTTTGATCTTATTTATTTTTTCGGCATTTGCAACTTTGCTATGTTGTATAACTTCTACAACACCGGTATGCATATCCATGCTTAAGCTTGGAGTAATAATATCAAGAAATTTATCTTTATCAAAATCAATTATCGCAAAGTTTTTAAATAAATCTAGTATATATTCTTTAGCATTATTTATAACTTGATTAGCATAAAAAGCGCTTATGAAAAATTTTTCATTAATATAAAACTCGCAAATATGCATAGATATTTCAATCCTTATTTGATCAAACGCTTTATGTGGATCATAAACAGCCAGTAAGACATCTTCAATCGATATGGTTTTCATTGATTTTTCCTATATTGTCTAACATCTCAAGTGCCTTGCAACTATTATTATAAGTATCGTATGTGACGTAGTGTTTGTATGTCACGCCGTCTCTTTTGTGCGTTAAATGATCTTTAATTGTATCGCTGTTTGCTCCTAATTCCTCAAGCGCAGAACTGCTTATATGTCTTGTCCCATGCAATTTAAAGTCATCAAAACCTACAAATTTATCAAGTTTAGCCTTTTGTCTATCTGTATTCTGAATAGGTTCGCCGGTTTTAGGATTTCCAAATACAAGACCGTGTTTATCGGCTGGTATTTGCAAAATAGCCTCTTTTACGAGTTGCGGAAGCGGCTTTTTATAGTCATTTCCATTTTTAGTATCCAGCAGATAATATACATCATTTTGCAAATCAACGTTTTCCCACTTAAGACTAGTTACTTCGCCTTTTCTGCGACCATACAAACAAAACAGGAAAAATCCTCTCCAAAAAGGATCATCTTTATATAGTTCCATAATCGCCATTTTTAGCTTATAGAATTTGTCAACTGCATCTTTTATTATCATTTTTTTTGTTTGTGAAGTTACTTTCGTAAGTAAGCTGCAAGGGTTTACTGCTATTAGCTGATTTCTCAGTGCTATATCAAACATTTCTCCCAAAATTCGTCTTGTGTTGTCATATGCGGTGCGTTTTGACGATATTTGTATTTTTCCTATTGCTTGATTAAATTTTCCTACATGCATTAAATTATATATGATTTCATCTATCTGTGCAGCTATAACGTCTACAACAATCTCTTTACCAATACCATCTTGTAAATAATGCAATATCACTAGCGACTGACTTTTTGCTGCTATCCTTTTTGCTTTTCCATATCTCAAATAGATCATTGACTATGGTAGTGTCTTTAAATTTTAGACCTTTTGCTTGCTTATTTATATTTTCAAACCACTTTACAAGCTCTTTTTTGGCTTCATTCTTATACTCTCGTTTGCTCCATCCGCCACGCAAATCCAAAATAAGTACTTTCGTAAAGTATTTGCCATTTATAACTTTTCTCAGCAAAAATACATTTGGTCTTGCTTTATGTATAAATAAGCAAGTTTCGACTTTTTCGTAATCATGTTTATTAATCGCCATTTTAACACCTAATACAATAATCCAAACAGCCAAAGCGGTATCTTATTACCGCTTCCAACCTCTATCTCATCGGTAGCTATATATGAGTTTGCAATATCCTTTATCTGATCAAATCCTTTATTTTTCCCACCAACTTCAAATATAAATTTGTCATCTACGATAAAGTCTCCTTGTTTTGGGATATTTAGTCTATGTTTTACTTTTAGTTGATTAGCAAAAAAAGTTTCTCTTATAGTGCCTACCTTACAATCATTGCCGTAAGCATAAATTAAATTTGTGTTATTCATATATATTTTTGCAGGTTTTACTAACTTACTAAGTCCTCTGCTTTGCTCATCTATCATATTGACTAATCTTGCATCGTTTAAATAGGCAATATAATCATATAGTTTAGCTCTACTTATCTCAGCAAGAGCTGCGATTTTAGTATAGTTCACTTCAAATGGCTCGCTTTGGCAAACTACTTCAAGCAGTTTTTTAAGCTTATAAGTATATTTTTGCTCAACCAGTCCTAAAGATGTTAGATCGACATCTATGCTTAGGTTAATAGTATTTAACAAACTTTCATAGTATGAACTTTGTTTATTAAAGTAAAATGGATAATAGCCAAATTTTAGATATTTTTTAAATTGATTTAGCTTTATTTTTAAGTCATTCGCGATTACCTGATGATCTTTTAGTATAGTTTCTAAACTAAATTTATCTATTGTCATACCGCTTTCAAGCTCTAAAAACTCTCTAAGACTAAGACCTTCTAGACTAAATACACTAACTCTACGCGATAAATCACTCTTTGCATTTAGTATGCTTACTGCTGAAGAACCCGTAAAAATTACGCTCAAAGGACTCATGTCGTATATGGTTTTTAAGTGTGCAGCAAAATCTTCGTATTTATGTACTTCATCCAACAAAAGATATTCTCCGCCGCTGTCTACAAACTCAAAGGCAAGTTCACTGAGGCTAGTAGAGCCTAAAAACGGATAGTCAAGACTTATGTATAGAGCTTTTTTGTTTTGAGCTTTTAATTCAAGTAGCCTTTGAAAAAGCATTGTGGTCTTACCTGTGCCACGGGCTCCTACTACACCGATAAGCTTTTCGCTAAAATCAATTTCACTATATAAATAACGCTTGTATGTCGTATTAAAATTCTTAAGAAATCTATCTTGATACTGCTCTATTAAATTTAACATTTTTATCCTTTTATGTAATCGTCTATAAGTGTAGACAATATTAAGGCATGGTAGCATGAAAATTTTAAATTGTCAACGTCTATGAACGTTTATGATATAGTATTTTATTTAAAAATTTATGCTTAAAATTTAATATGTGATGTAATACGGTTATATTATAAAAATATATGTAATAAAATACAATGAAAGCTATTTTTAAATATAAAAAATTATGTTATTTGAAATGGCTATATATTTATACTTAGAAGCATATCAATGCATTTTATAGTTGTCAATGATTATAAACAGATACAATATGCTTATTTCAGATTAGCAATTTCAGACAATATGATATTCAATTTCATTTTTTAAACTTGAAAATCTTATAATCAATACTTTATTTTAACAGAGCCTTTAAAAAATATAAACATACAGATTTAAAATCTGCATGTCGAAATAAAACACACAGATATACAATTTAAAATGGGTGCCATATTGGGTGCCATTTATTTAAGCATTTTTAGCAATTATTATAAATTAATATAAACATAATACCTTGTATTTTAGGGCTATATACAACATTATAAACTTTAAGAAATACTCAATAATTCGATTCTGCCTCTAACCACCATTTTCTTTTTAATCCCTTTATCTTTATACCTCAAAACTTGAAATTTTAGTCATACACTCTTTTAAATATGGTTTGTATATTTAAACAATTTTTTCTAATTATGGTTATCTTATTTGAAAGAATCTATGTTAGCTAACTTACCTTGCATATAAATTTAGGCAAGGTAAGTTAAAGATGATAGTTAAAATTTATTTTTCTTTACATCGGCAAGAATGTGTTTAGACATATTTTCAACTTCGATAGTGATAGAGTTTGTGTTGTTCACTATCTCGACATTTTGTTTTGTCAAGTTATCCACATTTACAACGGCTTCATTTATCTGATTTATAGCATCGGTTTGCTCTTTTATACTCTCACTCATCTCGTTTATGCCTTGAGCTAGCACATTTGTATTTGCCTCTATCTCGCCAAGACTCTTTTGAGTTCGCTCGGCTAGCTTTCTAACCTCATCTGCAACAACCGCAAAGCCTCTTCCGTGCTCTCCTGCTCTGGCCGCTTCTATGGCTGCATTTAGTGCGAGTAAATTTGTCTGATCGGCGATGTCACGGATGATAACGATGATATTTTTTATATCTTCGCTTTGTCTTATTACATCTTGTGTCTTTTGAGATATTGCAGACATTGACGAGCTCATCTGCTCTACCGCGGCTGCACTCTCTTGCAGGCTGTTTGCTTGCGATCTTGCACTTTTATTTAGAGTATCGACATACTCTTTAAGAGTATTTGATTTTTGCTGCAATAGATCAGATTGATTAAGATTAGAGCTAAGCATTTTTGAAATTTCGTCTCCAAGATGGTTGATTTTATCTATCATCTCTTTTGTGTCGCCGACTAACTCGCTACTATCTAATCTTTTTGTAAAGTCGTTAGTGCTATATGTATTAAGGGTATCTACTATGCGGTTTATATTTTTAGCAAGTCCTTCCAGCATAGCGTTAAGAAGCGATTTCAGCTCGTCTAATTTTGGATCGTTTGCATTGGCTTTGATAAGCCCTCCTAAAAGTCCGCTCTTAACCTCTTTAACGATCTTAGAAACATCCTCCGTAAAGACCGCATCCTGCCTAATTCCCGCCTCAATGGTTTTGATATTATCATTAATCATATCGGACATAGCGCCAAATTCATCTTTGGATTTTATGCCTATAGTCTCAACCTTGTCTGTTTTATGATTGATAAATTTGAAAAATTCCTCAAGACCTTTTTCGATAACGCTAAGCGGTTTTAGCTGATTTTTTGTATAAAACCAGATAAGAACTAAACATACTACAATGATTGGAAATACGATAGATAGTATAGATGTCATTATGTCAGTCGCCAATGCAGTGATATTTTCTTGTGGAGTTACAAGACCAAGCGTCCAGCCTGTTTCTTGCATTTTTAAAAGCGTTATACTGCTTTTATTTTTTAGTATCTCGTCATTATTAACCGAGACATTCGCGATATCTTGCAAATTTAATACATGTGGTTTTATCTGCTCTAAAAATTTAAATTTACTAGCTAGCGTATCAAAATTTATCAGCTCTTTATCCGCTAAATTTGGAAAATACAAGACATTATTGTCGCTATCAAGCATAAAAAGATAGGCTATTTTAGACTCAGTTCCGCTTGTTAAATACCCCTGCTTAGCTAAAAAATCCTCTATGCCGACCAATGAGTAATCAACAGTAACCACACCCTCAAAATTCGAGTTTTTAAAATAAGCAACACTACAAGTTACCATATTTACTTTTGAGACAGGGTCTTGATAAGCGCTTGACCATGTGCATTTGTTTTGCCTAACGTTTACCACATCTTTATACCAGTCATCATTATGATAATCCGGAGTCTGATCGCTATTATAGCCCTCGTCATAATCCAGCTTATTTCCGTTTCTAACCCAGAAAAAGCTTCGTTTTTTCTCGCTAGGGCTAAATTTATATGGCTCAGGCCAAATTCCTCCTCCTGCTATAGCTAAATTTCCGTCATTGTTTATTACATTTTCTCCGACTAGTTTAAATGTATCTATATCATGAGGGAGTTTTTCGACGGCTTTTGCAAGATTTGTCGTCACCCCTTCGATATTTTTTAAAGATAGAGCGATATCGCCGATTGTCGATCTACCTATCTCGTTTATGAGGTTCAGACTCTCTTTTTGCACCTTCGGAACAGCAACAAGCTGTATGATAAGCACGATACTAATGGCAATTGCTATCAAAGTAGTAGCAATCGCTACGCTTAGTTTATTAAATACACTAAATTTCATAAATACCCTTTTTATAACAAATATCAAATTTTACGTGATTCCTAATTATAGCAGATAAATAAAA
The DNA here is from genome assembly GCF_012978795.1 of Campylobacter sp. RM16188. Lineage (NCBI taxonomy): Bacteria > Pseudomonadati > Campylobacterota > Epsilonproteobacteria > Campylobacterales > Campylobacteraceae > Campylobacter > Campylobacter sp. RM16188. The sequence continues at coordinate 10,395 of NZ_LIWQ01000003.1, forward strand.
AAAGAGTTAGGCTGTTGCTATTATATTATTTTTACCATCTTTTATCGTATTATTCTTGAACCCTAAAATACGGGTTATATTTATTTCATACTGTATATTTTTTAAAATTTATTTTAAATTTATATTTAATTTTTAAAAATTATTTTTAAATCAAATTTAGTAAAAATTTACAGTTAATTAAGAAATAAAGAGTTAGAATTAACTTAATATTTAATATTCATTATTAAAAGAAAATTTCATGAAAATTTCAACAAAAATAATGATGCTATTTGTTGTATCAATGGCTATTATTAGCACGGTTTTGTCGGTGTTAAATGCTAAATTTTCATCAGATTTGACATCGTTTTTTACTCAAAATCATATAACGACATGATGCAGGCTAAGAGAGATTGGCTAAAAGATACGGTTCATACGATAAATAAGATTATGCATGAAATTTATAACGACGGCAAACAAAAAAACTTAAGCGATAGCGAGATAAAAGCCGAAATAATTAAAACCGTCGATCGCATTAGATTTCTTGAAAATAAAACAGGATATATATTTTTATACGAACAAGATGGAACCGTCGTCATAGTGCCCGGAGCTCCTTCGCTGAGCGGTAAGAACCTCACGCAAAACAAAGATAGCAACGGCGTATTTTACGTTCAAGAACTTTTAGACAACGCCAAAAAGGGAGGAGATTTCGTTGGGTATTTCTTTCCTAAAAAAGAGGGGGAGCCACCGCTTGAAAAGCTGGCTTACTCAATGGTTTTTGCGCCATACAACTGGATGATGGGAAGCGGAATTTACGTAGATGATCTTCAAGAAGAGTTAGAAAAAACAAGAAGCGTCTTAAACGATACGAATTCAAAAAACAGCCTTGCTTTTATAGGGGTTTGTGCGATATTTACGGCGGTATTTATCTTGCTAGTTCTTGGTGTATTAAACAAAATCATAATCAAGCCAATGAGGAATATCTCTGAAATTTTGCATAAAATGTCAAGCGAAATCAAATCAGGCAGAGGAGATCTCACGACAAAATTGCAGACAAAAGGACGTGATGAGATAGCTCAAATTTCAATATCCATAAATGATCTTACGAGCGAATTTAGAGCCGTTATAGAAAAAGCCAAAGAGCTATCAAACGAAAATTCATCCATAGCCCAAGAGCTATCTTCTACATCGATTGAGACAGGCAAAAGAGTTGATAATTCAACCCAGATTATAAACGAAACTACAAAGATGGCTAAAGACATAGGCGCAGAGATCAAAGACTCTCTTGAAGAGGCGAAAACAAGCAGGCAAAATTTAGAAAAAACCGCATCTTATATCAGCGAGGTTGCAAGCTCGGTACTAGAGCTTAGCCACCACATAAATATCAATGCTCAAACCGAGATTGAGATGGCTCAGGGCATGCAAACTCTCTCAAAAGATACAGAAAACGTAAGAGAAATCCTAAATGTCATTAACGATATCGCCGATCAGACAAATTCACTCGCACTAAATGCCGCTATAGAAGCAGCCAGAGCGGGAGAACACGGGCGAGGTTTTGCGGTTGTCGCAGATGAGGTTAGAAAACTAGCCGAGCGAACTCAAAAGAGTCTAACCGAGATAAACGCTACCATAAATGTCATAGTTCAGGGCATATCGGATTCAAGCGAGCATATCAGCGAAAATGCCGACAAAGCTCAAAATTTGATAAAAATTTCAAGCGGAATAGAAGAAAAGATATCGCACATGAACGAACTTATGAGCGATACAATGTCGCTTAGCAAAGTAGCTACGCAACACTACATAAAGACTGCGGGCGGACTTGAAGCGATGGTAAAAAGCATAACAAACATAGATTTAATCTCATCCCAAAACGCAAAAAGCGTAGAAGAGATAGCATCATCGGCGGCTCATCTGAATAAAATGACGGAAAATCTAAATCAAAATTTAAGCAGATTTCGCACTTAAGAAACTTAAATTTGCTAGATAAACTCTAGCAAATTTAGTCTTTATCTAGGCAAAATTTAAGATCAAATTTATAGCTTTAAATTCTAAAATTAAAAAGCAGAAATTTAAGCCATCAAGCTACTACTACACCCTACTCCACTCTATCTTCTTGCCAAAGCCAAGTGCGTTGTTGGTAAATTTTATCCAGTTTAAATTTATAGCGTAAATTTGCGGATTCATAGCAAGTGCATAAGGAAATCGCTTGAAATAAATTTTGCGCTCATCTTCGCTTGCTTTACTCATCACACCCTTAAATTGCACGCCTTTTATATTGCCCACTATCTTCGTATCAAGTGCAATGGTGCCTGCAACTTCACTTGAAATTTCAAGTGCTTTTATGTGCGTAGTTTTATCATCTCCGGCTACGATAAGGCTAAAATTCTCTCTATCAAAGGCATAAAAACAGCTTGCTGCGTAGGGTTTAGCATCGCTTATCACCGCAAGGCTAAGCAGGTGCATCCTACTTATAAATTTTAAAATTCTCTCATCCATTAGCTTAAAAATCCCGCAAAAAATGCCGAAACTTGAGTGAAATTTAGCGTTATGTAAGATACGATCAATATCCAAAAAGCAAGTAAAACAAGCTCAATTTTTAAGAAATTTCCATCAAATTTTTTAAATACTAAAGTCGCAGCCAGTCCGGCTAAAACGCCGCCGATTAGCGAAAAATAATGAATCGCGGAAGGCTTTACAAATTTAGGCAAAAGATCTTTAAAAAATAGCGCAAACATAACAAACGCAAGCAAATTTGCAAGCAGTAGATAATAAGCGATAACCGGAATTTGCGGATAGAATTTATGCAGGATAAAACTCAGACAAGTTATCGCAATAAGTGCAAAAACTCTCGCTCCAAAGCAGCACATTTTAAGCCTTTTTTGTTTAATTTTACAAAAATCGCTATTAAGTTTGGTTGAGATTTGACGATTTAAAAAACAAAAAGGATTTTTATGCAGATTAATTCAAGTTACGCGAATTTCAACAATTTCGACTTTAGCTTTAAAACTAGCAGCGGAGATGAGATCAAATTTTCGATGTACGACAATAAAAGCGTTGAATACGAAAGCTCTCGCTCCTCAAACGCACAAAGTCGCTCTTTAACGCTAACGCACGAGTATGGATATAGCTTTTCTTATGTCGGAAACGGGCTTGATGAAAACGATAAAAAAGAGCTAGCCAAGGCGCTTGAAAGTATTGCTCCTAAAATAGACGAGTTTATGAAAAATGTAAAAGCGGGCGAAACTCCTGCATTTACCAAACTCACAAACCTTGCAAACAGCCTTAAAAAAGAGCTTCCTACCATCAAAGATATAAATCACAAAAATTTCGTCAGCGAAGGCACTCTAAGGCTATTTGACGAACTGCTAAAGCAAAACAAAGCTGACTTAAACCTGCTTGAAACTTCCAAAAAGCTGTTTGATAATTTAATCGAGCAACTTGATAGCTTCAAACTATACGTTTAGTCTAAATTTAGCATTTTGCAATGTAGCTGTTATTAAATTTTAGTTATAATCTCGCAATTTGAAAATAAGGAAATTCTTATGAATGCGCAAGAGATGATAACTCAAATGCTAAATTTACAGCAAATTTTAAACGACGAAACCAACGGCATAGGCTGGGAAGAAGGCATAAATAAAAACGGCAAGCTTATAAACTGGAGACGCTGCATATATATGGAGTGCGCCGAGCTCATAGACAGTTTTGCATGGAAGCACTGGAAAGACATAAACGCGCCTACGAACAAAGAAAATTTACGCGTTGAAGTTGTTGATATATGGCACTTCTTGATGAGCCTTATGCTTGAACAATACAAGATAAAAAATTTAGGAGATATAACTAAGCTAAGCGAAGATATCTGCGCTTCAAGCGGATTTAACGAATTTTGTAAAGACGCTTACAATATCGAAGACGAAAGCATTTATGAAGTGATGAACGATATAGAGATGCTCATACACAAATCAAGCGGATTTGAATTTCAGCTGTTTGACCTGCTTAAAGTGTATTTTGCGATGAGCCTAAAATGCGGCGTAAATTTACACTCGCTATATGAATGCTACATCGGCAAAAACGTGCTCAATCGCTTCCGCCAAAACAACGGTTATAAAGACGGCACTTACAAAAAAGTCTGGAACGGCAAGGAAGATAATGTCGTCATGAGCGAAATTTTAAAGCTAAATTTAAACGGCATAGACGAGATATATGAAGCCCTTGAAACAGGGTATAAAAAAGTAAAATGATAAAGAATTTTAACCTCGCCGTTAAGGACTTTTTAACGGCTAAATTTCTTATCCTTTCGACACTGCCGCTTGTGCTTAGCATTATCATTTTAGGTGCGCTTATGATATTTGGCGGCAAGGAAATTTACACAGCCTTAAGCATGGGTGCCGCAAGCGGGGATTTTAGCTTTTTAGACGAAAGTGCTCATCCTTATATCACCGCGATTTTATCATACGGCGTTACGAAGTGGGTAGTTTCTGCTCTCTTTTATCTTACAGGTACATTTTTCGTGCTTATACTTTCGGTTTTTATAGCGCTCATCGTGGCCGGGTTTTTAACTCCGGTAGTAACTGACGAGATAAACAAAAGGCACTACAAACTGCCCAAATTTGAAACCATATCACTAGCCAGATCACTAAAACTTATGGCAATTGCGATAGGCAAATTTAGCCTGCTTTTTCTCATAAGCCTCCCGCTTTTATTTGTGCCGGTCTTAAATTTATTCATCATAAACGTGCCGTTTTTTTATCTTTACTATTCGCTTTTATTTATCGATATCGGCTCAAACACGCTTAGTAAAAATCGCTTTGAGATAGCTCTGCTTGACATGGGAGGATACGAGTATAAATTTACCGCTCTTATATTTTATCTGCTTTGTTTGATACCGCTTGTCGGGCTGTTTTTGCAAATTTTCTTTGTGATTTACTTTTCGCACTTTTTCTTTCAAAAAGAGCAAATTCATCTTTAAATTTGCTACAATTTGAATTGACTTAAGTCATCTTGGCTTTTTAAATTTCAAGTTAAAATAAGCAAAATTTCAAAAAGGATTTATAATGAAAATAAACGGAATGTATGTGTGTAACGTCTGCGGAATAACCAGCGAAGAAAACTCAAACGCCGTATTTATCCATGCCCACAAAAACGGTCAAGAAGTTGAAATTTGCGCTGCTTGCATTCCAAGCGTAGTGCATGGCTCAGGAGTAGTCGTTAAGTCAAACGAAGAGTTGCTTGACGATATGGATTAATTTTAGGATGAAAGATGGCAACTTGCACTACCACCTCAAAGATAAACTGCGATATCAAAAGAGTTTGGGCAAGTTGTCACCTCTTTTAAAGAGTGTGCGTGGCGCAGCGATCTAAAAGAGACTAAAATTTTAGATGAAACTCACTTTGTAGAAATTTCAAAAAACTCTCGCTGAACAAATTTTAAAATCACTCTTTTTAAGCCTCACGAAAGGCTTGAGCTTAAGATAGAAAATGAGAGTATAAAGGGAACCTGGATCGAAATTTTCAAGGAAGAAAACTCGCAAACCATCTTAAATTTCACAGAAAACATAAAACCTAAAAATATACTTCTAGCACCGATTTTACATCTTTATCTAAAAAGACAGCAAAATTTGTATATTTAAGACTTAAAAAGAGCTTTAAACTGCTAGAATTTGGCTTTTAAATTTAAAGCGGATAAGTTAAGCAACAACTTCGCTTTACGCTCTCAACAAAGCTCACATCAAGCGCAGTATCGTAAAGCCGGCTTAAATTTTCGCTTTTGATTATCTTATTTACACACCCGCACTCGACCTCTCCGCCGTTTTTCACAAGGGCAACAACTCCGCCAAGCAAGATAGCAAAGTCGGGATTATGCGTGGTTAGGATTATCGTGTAACCCTTTTCAAGTAGCCATTTTGCCATCTTTAAAAACTTATACTGGTTGCCAAAATCAAGCGCTGACGTAGGCTCATCAAATATGATGAGTTCAGGCTCGGCCGTAAGAGCTCTAGCAATAGAACTCATCTGTTTTTCTCCTCCGCTCATTTGAGTTATAAATTTGCTCTCAAGATGACCGATACCAAGCATTTGGATATATTTTTTAGCCGTTTCGTAGTCCTCTTTTGCAGGCTTAGCAAAAATTCCAAGATGAGCCGCCCGCCCCATTGTGATGTATTCAAGTGCGCTGTATTCGTACTCGCAAACCTCGCTTTGCGCCACATACGCCATGAACTTGGCTCGCTCTTTGTTGCTCATATCAAGCACGTTTCGTCCATTGAGCATAACCTTGCCCGAATTTGGCTTAAGAGCGCCACTCATGAGACCAAGCATAGTTGATTTGCCAGCACCATTTTTACCAAGCACGGTTAAAATTTCACCTTTTTTAAGGCTTAAATTTACGTTTTTAAGACGCCCTGCACCGTTTGGATAGGCAAAATTTAGATCGATTATCTCAAGCATCAAACAACCCTTTTGTTTTTAAAAAGCACCCAGATAAAAAAGGTAGTGCCGATAAAGCCCGTAAGCACGCCAAGCGGCACTTCGCTAACACTCATCGTGCGAGCCAAAGTATCAACGATAACCAAAAAAATTGCGCTCATAAATATGCTTGCCGGTATGCTTCTTGAGTTATCGGCACCTACTAGCATGCGCGCAAGATGAGGCATCAAAAGCCCTATCCAAGCCACTATACCGCTTATGCAAACGCTACTTGCGGTAAGCAACGTCGCGCAAACTATGATGATGCCTCGCTCAAGTGCGACATTTACACCAAGCCTAGCCGCGCCAAGATCGCCAAGCGAGAGCAAATTTATCCGCCAGCTCATAAGCATGAGCAAGATCACGCAAACTACCATGACAGGAGCAAGCACGTATAAATTTGACACATCTACCTTAGCCAGGCTTCCAAGCTGCCAATAAACGATGTCGGCTAGCTTAGTTTCTGGATCTGCGATGTATTTTAAAAAGCCGATTATCGACATCATGAGCCCGCTTACGATAACGCCTGAAAGCACGAGCATCAAGGTGCTTGCTCGACCCATAAGCTTTGGTATGCTTAGCGTCATGCCAACGGCGATCAGCCCACAGACAAACGCCATAGCCTGAATACCAAGCAGTGAAAAATCAAGTAGTATCGCACTGGCTGCACCTACGCAAGCGCCAGCCGAGACACCAAGTAGATCGGGGCTTACAAGCTGGTTTCTAAAAACTCCTTGATACGCGGTGCCGCTTACTCCGAGCGCAGCTCCTACTAAAATCGCCGCAATGATGCGAGGAAGGCGAATTTGCGTAACGACGTTGTAAATATTTTGAGGTATCTCAAGCTCAAATCCAAGCAAAGCCAGCATAGAACGCGCCACATCGCTAAAGCCTACGCTAAATCTACCTATACCAAGTGCTAAAATAGCCGTTATAAAAGTAAGTGCGACAAGCAAGATGAGAGTAAATTTAAAAGAAGTTCGCTTTTTCGTAATATTTAAATTCACGGCTAGCCTTTTAAAGCAAATTTAGCAAATCGAATTTGAAAAACACTAACAGCAAACATAGGCAGTGCAAGTAGTGCAAAAAGCCATGCAAAGTCATACACCATACTTCTTTCATTCAATACAAAGCAGAGTAAAACGACTATCATAAGCTCGCCAAAAGGCATTATGAAAAGATTATAAAAAACTTTTATATCCGTTTTAAAATGAGTAAATTTCAAATATAAAAACGACACGATAGAAGGAGTAAAAAATAGAGCAAACAATAATAAATTTTTGTTCAAACCAAAATAAAAATTCAATAAATTTAAATTTTCAGAGCTATAAAATAAAGAAGTCATACAAGATAGCACTACCGCTAAAATAGCTCCGCCGATTATGAAATATTTAAAAGCCGGCTTTTCGTAACCAAATTCTCGCATAAGCTTCTCATTTTTATAAATTAGGTTAAATTTGAACTATTTGCCCTCAGGACTTAGCCCTTTTAAGATGTAGCCAAACTCCTCGTCGCTTAGTTCGTAGTCCATAAATTTCTTATAAAATTTCTTCGTTTCAGCCATTATGTCGATATTTTGAAACTTCTCAGGATGCAAGGTTTTAGCCGCCCAAAGTATCTGAAGAGCACCTTCTGAGCCGTATCTATCCCAGCTAAAAACTCCGCTTGGATTTCCATAAACTCGCTTATCTTTAACCGCTTTTAGACCTGAAAATACTACGTCTTTATAGATTTTTTCAACCGCCTGCTCGTTTTTAACCCCTCCAACGATGATCACATCAGGATCTGCTTTGATGATCTCTTCAGCAGTTATTTCTATCATGTTGCCCTCTTTTTTAATAGCGTTAACTCCGCCTGCAAGCTCGATCCACTCGTTTATGATAGTCTTTTTGCCATCAACTTTTAACAAATTTGTGCCGTTTAGTATGTGAAGCACTTTTGGACGATCGGTAGCTGAAATCTTACTCGTGATATCATTTACTAGCTTAAAATTTGCGTCAAAATAGTCGTTAAACTCTTTAGCTTTTTTAACTGCTTCATCGCCGATTATCTCAGCAGTCATCATCACGCTTTTTTTCATATCGTCATAGTTTGTAAAAAGTGCGTAAAATACGTTAAATCCATGCTTTACCAGCTCTTCGCGGTAGTTTTTGTTTGAAACGATGATAGCATCAGGAGCTAGTTTTACGAGCTCTTCTATCTGGATATCGTTGCCGTTTAGTGAAGCGGGAATTTGCGCGATAGGCTTATAGATGTGGGCAAACCACTTGTTTTGCTTGATTTTGTCGGTAGTTGCTATGATCTTGTCCGCACCGCCTACCGTTAGGATCATCTGGTTGTTTGCGTGCCAAAGAGCGGCGATTTTTTTAGTTACGGCAGGAATTTTTACCTCATTTCCAGCCATATCTTTTACGCTTCTAAATTCGCTTGCATTTAGGCTTAAAAGCCCTAAAATAAGTAGAAAAACTAAGCTTATTTTTTTCATAATATCTCCTTTATATAATTCAAGATATAAAGAAATATTACAAAAATGCATATTAAAATTAGCTGTAAATTTAAAACCCGTGCAGCCTCTTTAACTCTTCATCAATCGGCTTTTTAACTCCGTCTTTTGTCACGCTTACATAGGTTGCGATCGCGCTTGTTACGTGTATGCACTCACGAAAGCCGTCTTTATTTAGCCTTTGAGCCGTTACTTCTATCTGCGTTTTTATCGATGTCTTTCCCACTGCAAGAATTTTAGCGTAGCAGCTAACCACATCACCGATAAAAACAGGCTCTTTAAAAATAACCTCTTGCATAGATATCGTCACAACTCTCTCAGGCGCTACCTCACGAGCAGCCGTAGCTCCCGCAAGGTCGATTTGACTCATTATCCAACCGCCAAATATATTGCCCGCAGAGTTTGTATCCTTTGGTAGCGCGACTACTTTTATGCGCGGTTCTCCCATAGCCTCTATCACACACACTCCTTTTTGTATATTTCGTTCGCTCTTTCTTGCCATCTTTCCCACTCGCCGCTATTATCGATCTCATTGCCGATTTTTTGGTACAAATCAAAGTAAAATTTTACAAATTCTCTTACATTTTCATCTTTTGGCAGATAGCTTTGTCCGTCAGGTTCGCAAAATTTAGCCAAAAACTCGCCCGCTTCAGCCTTTTTAACATAATGAGTTGCTAAATCCTCATAGTTTTTCATACAAATTTCTTTGAATTTCTCGTAGCTTTGCAAGCTAAAATTCACGCTTAATTTCTCATCTTTAAAGCCAAGCACACCCGCTTTAAAAAGCAAGCTAAGATGGATAAGTCCTTCGCAATAATACGCCCTGACGTCATCAACCTCACGCCAAGCTATAAGCCCCACGCAGCGCGCTATGAGCTCGTGAAATACGGGCAGCTTATACATTTCTTCTTCGTGCAAAAAGAAATTCACAAGCCCGCCGGTTGTTGCCTTATACTCTTCTATAAATTTAAACACGCCACCAGTATTCATCTCTTTTTCGCTATCTTCGCTAACAAAAAGCACGTGTCCGAATTCATGTCCGATCGTTGAAATTTCATAAACTCTTCTCCAAACTTCAGGCTTGGTAAACAAAATTTCTCTTCCGAAATTTAAAAAATCTTTATCAAAAATTTCGCTTGAAAGGCTCATGAACGGTCTTGCTTTAGCGCTTTCATAGACGTGATTTACAAAAGCAAAAATTTTCTTACCGCATTTTTTGCTTACGAATTCGTCATTTGGAACGACTTGCGCCGAAAATAGTCCGTTAAGCTCGGCACCGTAATAAATCATAGGATTTGAGATATAAAGCTGAGTTTTATTTATGTTTGAAAGCACCAATTCATGCATTTTCAGGCTATTAGCAACTACTTGTTTGTAAATTTTTTCAAAGCTATCTTTTATATCTTGCTTAAATTTATCCTCGTTAAATTCACTTACTTCAGCAAGCCTGATATCCCATTCAAGCGCGACTGCATGGGTATAAGCATCCTCATAGTATTCAAGCGGATGTCCGACTTGAAGAGGCGAGCGCACGTCCATCCATGCTATCTCCGCCTCTTGCCATGCAGAGATTACTTTGGAATTTTCTCTTTGGCAAAACGCCTCTTTAAGCTTTATAAAATAGTTTATATAAGCGCTTTGCTCCTCGTTGGTAGCTATTTTTTTAAGAGCGGCGATCATCTCGTCAAATTTGCTCTCAAGCCTATTAATGTCACTTTCAAACACTGCCGCATAAGGCTTAAACTCAAATTTTTCGACGTTTTTAACGACTGCACCGTAAGTCCTATCGCAAACTTCGCCGTTGGTATCAAGCTGAAAAAGCCCGTTTTGCGATATAAAATCTCGCGCCTCGTTCATATCCTTAAATTTAGTCTCAAATTCTTTATTTATCCCGTCTATTATATGAGCCTGCCACGACTTTTGCATATCGTTTATCACTACTCCGACGTTATGTACGCCATTAATAAGCTCAAGATAAAACTCGTCTAAAATTTGCTCTTCTTTTATCTTTTCTATAAGTTCAGTATGCAAATTTTCATGAATTTCTCTTGTGTAGTCATACATCTTTTCGCGAATTTCAAGGATCTCTTCTTCATTTCGTCCAAGCTTTTTAAGCTCATTTATCAAAGGATCAACCTTAAGATCTACAATTCGTCTTAAGATAGCTGTTTTTTCACTCTGGCTTCCTTGAAATTTAGCTATCTCAAGTCCTCTTTTTACAAGCTCGTTATCATAGTCTTTATAAAGGGAATTTAGCTTGCTTTTAAGCTCTTTATTTAACTCGTTTAATCTTTTAAAATCATTCATACATTTCCTTTTAAAAGGCTAATTTTATCACATAAGTGTTAAATGAAAATAATATAACAAGATAATATAATAAGAAATTTTAGCCCGAAAAATTCGGGCTAAAATTGTTAAAGAGATTGAAGTATGACAGGTTTTGAAAACGCCTTAATAGGCTTAATCTCACCTTTAAATTTCTCAATTTGTGCCAAAGTCGTGTGAGCGGTGTTGCTTTGAGCAAGCTTACTTGTGCCTTTATCTATAGTTAAGACGTTTACGCAACCATGTTGGCAAAGGCTCTTTTCTCCCCAAACCTCAGGATCATACCAAGCGCCTTCGCATATAGCCGCTACTTTTTCTTGGATAAGATCAGTTACTAAAACGCCTGCTAAAATTTCGCCACGGTCATTAAATACTCTTACGATGTCACCTGTTGCAAGGCCGCGATCTTTAGCGTCTTTTGGATTCATCAAGATAGGCTCTCTGCCGCTAACTTCGGCAAAGCTTCTGATGATAGAGTTGTTTAGCTGAGAGTGTAAGCGATATCTTGAGTGAGGGCTTACGATGTGAATCGGATACTTAGCCGTCTTTTTTGCATCCCCCAACCATTCGATAGGCTCGATCCAAGTAACGTGACCAGGGCAGTCTGCATAGCCGAATTTCGCTATCGTAGGTGAGTAAATTTCTATCTTACCGGACGGCGTTCCAAGGCGATTTTTAGTAGGATTTTCCCTAAAAGCTTCAAGTCTGGTGTAAAGCTCGGTCTCTTTTTTATCTTGTTCAAATCTCACAAAGCCTTTTTCCCAAAATTCTTCAAATTTAGGCATAGATACATTTAGTCCTTTTGCTTGCGCCATAGCGTCTTCATATAGCTCTTTTGCCCATCCTAGCTCGTCTTTGCCTTCTGTAAACACCTCTGCCATGCCCCAGCGTTTGCAAATTTGCTCGCAAATCCAAAAGTCGCTCTTGCTCTCGCCCATTGGCTCTACAAGCGGTCTATATGCTACGATATATTCGCCGTTTGGAGCGGTTTGGTTGATATCGTTTCTCTCAACTTCAATAGCCACAGGGAAAACTATATCAGACATCTTTGCAGTGCTGGTCCAATAAGGCTCTGCAGTGATAACGGTCTCAAATTTCTTCCATTGTTTAACGATATTATTTACGTCTTGATGGCGTGTAAACATAGAGCCTGACGCGTTAAAGGCCACTCTCATGTGCGGAAGCTTGATCTTTTTGCCATTATAATCAATCTCTTTGCCCGGGTGCTCAAGAGCCTCGATAGAGCGTGATGAAGGAATGGTTACGTTTTTAAATTTCTTCCAAGGAGCGTCAGGAGTTTCGTATTTTTCGCTAATTCTTGTGCTTAGTCCTTTTAAGATAGGAGCTATCTTATCGCCTGCACCTGCTGAGTTATAACCAAGGCTAAACTCAAAGCCAAGTCCTTGTTTGCCCACATGTCCAAGCATCGCACTAAGAGTTACTAAAGCCCAGAAAATTTGCTCTCCGTGATCTGCTCTTTGAAGTGCGCGACCTATTACGATAGTGCTTGGCTCTTTTGCCAGTTTTTCTGCAAATTTAGCGATATATTCGGGGTTAACGCCACAAATTTTACTCGCCCAATTTACATCTTTTACTACCTTATCTTCAGTTCCTAGGAAATAATCTTTAAATTTATTAAAGCCGACGGTATAAGTTTTGATAAATTCCTCATCATAAAGCTTATTTTCATATAGATAGTGGCACATTCCGATTATCATTGCGGTATCGGTATTTGGCTTAACGATGACGTTTTCAGAGCCAAGATATCTTGAAGTGTCGTTAATCATGACGTTTACGCTATAGGTTTTAATACCTGATTTTTTAAGATCCATAACGCCAAGATAGTTATCGTGTGTCGGAGGAACGGAGGCGATTTGGTTTGTAACTATCGGATCGGTACCCCAAAATACTACGTTTTTAGCGTTTTTAACGATAGCTTTCCACTTAGTAGGCGTATCATAAACCGCACTTCCGCCAACAACGTGAGGCATGATGACAAGCCCTGCACCCGTTGAATAATCCCCGCTTTCTTCAACATATCCGCCAAGAATTTTTAGCATTCTATGCACTACGGTTCTACCCCAGCTTACCTTACCGCTACCGCCCCACCAGTAGCACTCGCCGTAAATACTCTCAGGGCCGTATTTGTCGAAATTTTCTTTTAGCGCTTTTGCCGCCAAATCAAGCGCAACGTCCCAACTAACACGCACGAACTCATCCTTACCTCTTAGTTCGCTTTTTGAAGGACCTTTGGCTTTTAGATAGCTTTTTCTAACCATCGGGTAAAGCACTCTGTTTTCGTTTTGTATAACGTCAGGAAGCGAGTAGTTCATAGTATTTGGGAACTTATCGCCCTCGAATTTATCTACGGAAACAATTTGTCCCGAATTGATATTTGCCCAAAACGGACCGAATCTATTTGCGCCAAACAGCTTTTTGTTATCAAAAATCGTTTGCGTTACGCCTTCGATCCTGCTTGCGCTTAGCGTACTAGCGCCCAAAATTGCTGAAGTCTTTATAAAGTCTCGTCTCTTCACCTTTTCTCCTTTATTAAAATTGATTAGCTTTTTCAAGTAAAGAACAGTATAAAATTTGATTTTTGTGGTTGCAAACTTTATATTTTTCTATTTTTAAAAATTTATTTAAAAATAGTTTATTGAAATTTTATAGATTTTGTACTTAAAGTTATATTGGTATATTTTAAAATTTTTTTATGGGTGTCTTTAGAATTATTAATTTAAATTGTAATTTTAGCTTTGTTTTTTGAGTATAAATAAAAGCTCGTTTACATGCAAGCTTCGGCTTTTTAGATTTCTACTTCCGCGAAAAGTATTATACTTCTGCTCTTTTAATTCTACCTTGCCAAATTTCTTAAGATTTTTTTCAAAGCTCTCTTTTGAGATAAATCCTTCGGAGTTAAAAGATATGATCACAAATTTAGCCTTGAGCTTGCCAATGAGATCAAAAAACGCTTCAGCAGTGTTTGCTTTTTGATTATAAACGGAGCGATTCCAATCTTTAGCTATGCCTGAAACTTTTGAAATTTCACTTGGACGCTCGTATTTGGCAATCAAATTCAGCATAAAGTAGTTTGAGCCGTAAGGGTGCTGGTTATAAGGAGGATCAAGATATGCCAAATCGATCTTGCCAATCTCGCTTGCCAGTAAATTTGCGTCCTTTTGCATAACTTCAAATTCAACGTTAAAATTAGAAAAAACAGGCATTTTAAGCTCGATAGGAGCTAGAATTCTTTTTAGCGCATTTTTTCCTTCACCGCCAAACTGCCCTATTCTGTCTTTATTTTTATAAAAGCCCTTAAAAACACCGCTCGTATTTGCATGCACGCTGGCAGAATGCAGAAGCGGGGCTAGGAAAAACGGCCTTATCTCTTCATCCAAAAGCTCAATGCTAGCTCTTGCGGTATCGATATAGCGCGCATTATAAGGTGTGTAAAAAACCCTATCGTTTGGTTTGATACTAGCTTCATCTTTTGGAGAGTAAAGCTCTGTTATAAAGCCGCTTTTAAAATCGCTTTTTATCTCTTTTTTAAGTTTTGCTAAAGTGGTTTTGAGTTTGGCTTTAAGCTCGGGTGTTAAATTTGCAAGGTAGCATTCGTTGGTAATTTTAGAATATAGCTCAAGATCGTTTGCAATGATAAAATTTGCATGTCGCTTTAAAAATCTGGCCACAATTCCCGAACCCGAAAAGACATCCGCACAACTTAACTTATCTCGCCCCAACTCGTTTTTAGCGTGCAATACGCCCTGCTCTATAAATCCGAGCAAGGAGCGCTTATTGCCAAGATAGGTTAAAATTTGCTCGGTTAGAAAAGCCTTATTTTCGCTTGGAATTTCAGGCTTTACATCGCTAATCATCTGCGTCAAATTTAACTCACAAGCCCATAGCTTTTAGATCAAGTCTTATCTCGTCGTTGTTAATGATGCCAAGTCCGCTTTTTAAAATTTTATTTGCGATTGCATGCGCCTCTTCAAGCGAATGCATCTTGTAGGTGCCGCACTGATACTCGTTAAGCTCCGGAATTTCGCTTTGGTTTTTTACGTTTAAGACATCGCTCATTGATTTAAGCCAAGCTTGCTTTACGGCTTCTTCGCTAGGAGTTCCTATCAAACTCATATAAAACCCCGTTCTGCAACCCATCGGCGAGATATCGATGATTTCAACTCCGTTGCCGTTTAGATGATCTCTCATAAAGCCCGCAAACAAATGCTCAAGAGTGTGAATTCCTTTTTCAGGCAAAATTTCCTCGTTTGGCTTGCAAAATCTAAGATCAAACACGCTTATATCATCGCCTTTTGGCGTTTTCATCGTTTTAGCCAACCTAACTCCCGGGGCGTTCATCTTTACGTGATCTACGCAAAAACTATCAAGCAATGGCATCATATCTCCTTTTTTCCTGAGATTGTAGCGAAAATTTAATAAAATACAAAAGTTTTTAAGCTAAATTTGAAGCTAAAAACGCCCAAATTTAGCCATCTTTTTGGCTATTAAAAATTCCATCGGGAATAATATTTAAGATGAAAATATAAAGAAAATTTAAAGCAATTAAAGCCTGATAAATAGTAATTTCACTAAGCTCTTTGTATGTGCCGTCAAAGCCTGTAAGGAGGTTAAGCACGATACAAAAATCAACCATAAATATCGCAACAAAAAGCGTCAAAGCCCAAAAATAAAATCTCTTAAAAAATGTAAAAATCTTGATAAAAATATAAATAGCAAGAGCGAAAAAAGCAAATTTCATTGCCTCGCTAGACTTTGCAAATCCGCCTGAAGCAAAATCAAATTTTAGATCTATCATAGCTATCAAAGCTAAAATCATACTTGATAAAACAGCCAAAAACAAAGCCGATTTAAGCTCTTTAGTACTTATAAAATCCCTTAAATTTCTAAACATCTCTATCCAAATTTTAAATTTTAAAAGATTTTATAGATTTTGAAGTTAAATTTTTATGAATTTTAAAAAAGAGAGGCAAATTCCCCAAAAAGGGGAAAGATGTGTTATGCAAATTGAGGTTTTATCTGCTCAATCCAAGCAAGAATTCTCGGCTCTGTTTGATCGCTTTCATTATCCGCATCAAGCGCAAGTCCTACAAATTTGCCGTCGCGAACAGAATCGGAACTATCAAAGCTATATCCGTCTGTTGATACGCTACCTACGACTTTTCCACCTTGTTTTACGACATGATCGTAAAGCTTGCCCATAGCATTGCAAAACTCGTCGCTATAGCTCTCGCTGTCGCCCATTCCAAATACCGCAACAGTTTTGCCGCTAAGCTCAAGACCTTCGAAATCAAACGCATCCCAATCATCTTGCAAATCGCCACTTCCCCATGTAGAAGTTCCAAGGATCAGCTTATCAAAGCTGTTTATCTTGTCTGCATCACAATCGCTTACATTCAAAAGCTCGTTTTCAAGCCCTAAATTTTCAGACAAAAATTTTGCCGCCTCTTCAGTATTTCCCATACTGCTTCCAAAAATTATTCCTATCATAAACTTTCCTTAAATTAAAATACGTTATGAACGATGGTGTAAGGAACGAGCTTAAGCCTAGCCTCACCGCCATAGTTTCCGCAACAAGTATTAACCTCTATGTGTTTTAAGAAGTTTGTGTTGCGCGGAAAAACAACAAACATCCTATCAAATCCGTTCTCGTCAAGAGCTTTAAAAGCCCTTGCGATTTCGTAATTTGCAAGATGAAACCTATCTTTTGAAATCTCTTTAAAGCTAGGCAAAACTCCAAAAATTTTTCTGCCGTTATGCTCCGCAAAGATTATGCCGTCTTGAAAATAAACATTTTTATCAAGATGTTTTTTACGGATTTTATCATAAACAAACTGAGAAAACATTATATCCGCATCAAAACAAATTCCGTTTTGTGATTTAAGTAGCATGAGCAGCTTTGCGGCAGGGTGTTTAGGAGTGCCTGCGATAACGGAAATTTCATCTAAATTTCCATTTTTAAAAGCATGGATTATAGCGTTTGAAGCCACACAAAAGCTAGTTGGTTTTTTAAAGCTTTGATGTTTAAATTTGCATAACTCATGAACTCTTTTCAAAAAGATATTTTGCAAACTAAGCCCGAATTTATAATAATTTTTAGGGATTTTTAGCTCATCTTCTACGCATGAGTTATACAAATTTATAAAAATTTTTGCTTTTTTTACCCTATCAAGCTTTGAAAAAATATTTGGAGTTATTTCTCCAATATCTGATAAAAAGCCGAATTTCATTTAGCAATCTTTTGATTTGCATTTGAATTCCTTGTCTAGCCCAAAGACTTTGCAGTATTCGCAAAATACGCAACTAACGCTTCTTTTTGCACATACTATAGGGATATTTCGCTTTTTGGCTTGAGTTTTGATAGTTTTCATCGTATTGTGATTTAAAAAGCTCGTTAGCATCACTACGCATTTAGTATCTTGAGGGATTGGTTTGCGATTTACTCTGTTTTCGTTTCTTGCGTCCCAGTGCTCTATCTTCTCTGCGCCCAAATCTTTCAAAACCGCTCTTATCGGCGTTATCTCGTCGGCTCCGATTACTAAAACTGACATTATGAACTCCTAGCTTTTTATTTGTTTTGATATCGATTATTATAAACTATCTTTGCTAAATTATTTCTTAGTCTTGATATCTATTATCAGTTTAGTGTAAATTTGTAACATAAATTTAAGCTTTGAAATTTTAGAAATATTCTTAAGAATTTATATTTGGATTTAGCTGTTGATTTAAGCGATGTAAGCAAAACAAAAGGCCAAATTTAGCTAGTATGATAATAGCCAATTTAGTCTTCTAATTTAAACCAGTTTGTTTAATAAGTCCTCATAAGCTTTTACTCTTTTAAGTTCGACATCAAGTTCATCGCTTGATCTGGTCTGATCTTGCATCTGTTTTGATATCTTTTCGCCAGAATTTACTAAATTTTTCATTGCTTCAGATACATTTTGGGAATTTTGAGATATCTCTAGCATCTGAGCGCTAATATCTTTAGTATTTTCGCTTATAGAATTTACAAGCTCAGATACGTATTTAACAGAATTCGTAGTCTCTCCTAGTGACTTTTGCGTCCTTTCGGCAAGTTTTCTAACCTCATCTGCAACCACAGCAAAGCCTCTGCCGTATTCTCCTGCGCGCGCAGCTTCTATAGCGGCGTTTAAAGCGAGCAAATTCGTCTGATCGGCGATCTCTGAAATGATCTCAAAAATGCCGTTTAAATCATTTATGCTATTTAAAAGCTGAGAAATTTCATTTTCGATATTCATCTTTTCGCCACTAGACGCAAGCCAAATTTCAAGCTGCTTTAAGACCGTATTTACCTTATCTATATCGCTTTTAACCTCTTCAAAGTCTTTTGAAGTGTTTTTAAGAGCCAAACTTGCGCCATCTATAATCGGAAAACTTGCCTCCAGCTGGAGTAGCATGGTTTTATTTATAAGATTAATAAGCTCTAGTCTTTGTACTCTTTTCATTAAAAAATAGGCTTTAAATTCGCTATATTTATTGATAAATGAATTTACATAATCATCGCTAAACTGACCTTGTGTCTTGTAAAAAAATATAGCCGTAAGGGTTTCGTTGATATTTATACCCAAAAGCTCACCAAAAGTAGAAAACCCGACCGCAGGAAAATCGTTAAAAATTTTAACGCCGCTAAGCTCGCTTGCATTATTTAGTCTTCTTAGAATACAATCATTCAGTATCGCTCCGATGGGCTTTGGCTTGCCGCTGCTAAATTTATTGTAATTATCCACAGTTGAGCTTATAAAATCTGTTTTTTTAAGTAGATAAAGCTCTTCGGCGCTGTCTATATCGCAATACATCTGCATTAATTTGTTTTCTAAATCAAAATTTGCAACCGAGCGCACGTAAATTTCATTATTTATTTTTATGCCGAATGTGTATTGGCTCATTTTTGATCTTAACTCTGCAGGCGAGCATTTAAAAGTATCGCAAAGCGCGTCTATGCAGTTAACTCGGCTTTTTGTATTGATATCTACAAATTCTCTTACGACTCTGGTCTTTATATCAGCGGATAAAACTGTAAATTTAGTAGACGTGGCTTCAAAATTTTGAGATTTAAAGACGCCGAAACGATAGCCTTCATTAAGCTTTATATAAGCTATTACTGCACTGTCTTGGACTATCCTTGAGTTGTCATAGATGTATGTATTTTGAAAATCAAGCTTTCCACCGGCACTTCCTCCAACATACAGACACGGGTTTTTGCCAGAATTATAAATAGCCTCCATGAAAAAGCTCTCGCTCGCGCTCAGTCCGTCTATAAGAGTGTATGCTAAAGTATCTTCGTAATCTACTTTAAAAGGAACTTTTATACTTGAAATTTCTCTTTGGATCTTTTCTATCTGTTCTTTGGTTTCTTTTGTATTAGCATGCAAATTTACGGTTACTACGTACGTATCCTTGATCATATTTTTAGAAAATAGCATCAAAGCTACACCGTCGCCATCCATACCCTCTCCGTAAATTTTATCTTTGGATTTAAAGCCGTCTATACTACACAAAAGGCCTGAAGAGCTGGCTAAAATCAAAATACAATCCGAAGGCAATATGTTTTTTAGGCGATTGCTGATATTTGAAAAATCGGAATTTGGCATCACATAACCAAGAGCCAACTTGATTGGCATTTTAACGGCGCTAATTTTATTTTCTATATCGCTTGAAGATAAATATAAGCTAAGCAGGTCGTTTTCATTGACGGACACATCCGAATTTTTACTTTTTTTATTAAAAAACCCAAACATAAATCATTCCTATACAATCAATAAAATTGATTAAATTTTTTAGCATTTTAGACATAATTATCTAAATTTTTAATAAGTAAAATAATTTAATTTACAAAGAGTAACGAAAGTATCTATTTTAGGTGCTTAAGAGAGTAAATTTGACTGTACAAAAGCACAGTCAAATTTATGGATTGTTAATTTTCTGTTTGGTTTTCTTCTTTAACTTCAACCTCATCGCTAAAATCAGCCACAGATAGGCGTTTTAGCTGGCGATAGCGACGCTTAGCGTCATCTTCGTTTTTCTTTAAAAGCGCATCTGCGTGCTGTGGATTTGTCTTTTTAAGAGCGCTATATCTAACTTCGTTTAATAAAAACTCCTCATAAAGACTCCAATCAGGCTCTTTAGATGTCATCTTAAGCGGATTTTTACCCTCCTTCATTAGTCTTGGATCATAGACATAAGTTGGCCAGTAACCGCATTTTGTAGCAAGTTCGGCCTGATTGCCGGAGTAGCTAAGTCCGCCTTTGATACCGTGAGCGATACAAGGCGAGTAAGCTATCACAAGACTTGGTCCGTCATACGCTTCAGCCGCCAAAATCGCTTTTATCGTGTTTGCTTGGCTTGCGTTTGAGTTGATCTGTGCTACAAATATATTACCATAAGTCATCGCGATATAGCCAAGGTCTTTTTTCTGAGCAGGCTTGCCTGAGGCGGTAAATTGCGCGATAGAACCCGCACGGCTTGCTTTTGAGCTTTGCCCGCCCGTATTTGAATAAACTTCCGTATCAAGCACAAGCACATTGACATTCTCGCCGCTTGCAAGCACGTGGTCAAGTCCGCCAAAGCCGATATCATAAGCCCAACCGTCGCCTCCGATGATCCATTGAGATTTTCTAATGAGGTATTTTTTAAGGCTTAAAATTTCTTTTACACCTTTAACTTGCGAATTTTGCTCTAAAATCGGCACTAAAATTTTAGCTATCTCTTTGGTTTTAGCACTATCGTTTTTAAATTCACACCAGTCGGTATAAAGCGCGCTAAGTGCGTTTGGCACGATATCTTTTGTGCGAAGCATTATATCTTCTATGCGGTGACGAATAGTTTGCGTAGCTACTTCCATACCCATACCAAATTCGGCATTGTCTTCAAAAAGAGAATTCGCCCAAGCCACACCGTGTCCGTCTTTATTTGTGGTGTATGGCGTAGAAGGCGCGCTTCCTCCGTAAATCGAGCTACAACCTGTCGCATTCGCCACTATCATATGATCGCCAAACAACCTTGTGATAAGTCCTAGATAAGGAGTTTCACCGCATCCCGGACAAGCCGCATGGAACTCAAAAAGAGGCTGAGCAAAGCTTGAGCCTTTGACGCTTTCTTTACTCATGAGATCATCTTTATAAGTTACATTTTTAAATAGATAATCGGCATTTACCTGCTCATTTTTCTCTTGCTCCTCCTCAAAAGGCACCATTACAAGAGATTTTTCCTTGCTAGGGCAGTTTTGCGCACACAGCTCACAGCCGGTGCAGTCTAGAATACTAACTTGAATTTTATATTTTAGCCCTTTTAGCTCCTTGCCTTTTGCATCTAGGACATGATCTTTTACGGTTTGAGGAGCCGCTTCAAGCTCGTTATCATCTATCAAAAACGGTCTTATAACGGCATGCGGACATACGAATGCGCATTGGTTACACTGGATACAATTTTCCTCTATCCATTTTGGCACCATCACACCCACTCCGCGCTTTTCATAAGCCGTTGTTCCTGACTCGAAGTGTCCGTCTTCATAGCCCAAAAACGCAGATACCGGCAAGCTATCACCCTTAGCCGCATTTATCGGTTTTACTACCTTTTCGACAAAATCGGTTCCGATATATTGTTCTTTCGTATCGCTCTCATCGCTTAAATTTGCCCAAGCAGGGTCTACTGGTACTTTTACAAGCTCACCGGCACCCATATCGATAGCCTTATAGTTCATCTCAACTATCGCTTCGCCCTTTTTGGAGTATGCTTTGTGAGCGTATTCTTTCATGTATTTTTGCGCATCTTCAAAAGGTATGATGTCTGCAAGCTTAAAAAAGGCTGACTGCATAATAGTATTTGTGCGGTTTTTAAGCCCGATATCATGAGCCAGCTTAGTAGCGTTTATGATGTAGAAATTTACGTTTTTGCGAGCCAAAATTCTCTTAACTCTGTTTGGAATTTTAGCCAAAGTCTCCTCTGCATCCCAGATTGAGTTTAATAAAAACGTTCCGTTTTGTCTTATGCCGTCTATAACCTCGTAAAGTTCAAGATACGCCGCGACCGAGCAAGCTACAAAATGCGGGTTTGAGACAAGATATGTCGAGCGGATAGGATTTTTGCCAAATCTTAAATGCGAGCGTGTGTATCCGCCTGATTTTTTACTATCGTATGCGAAATAAGCCTGAGCGTAAAGGTCGGTCTTATCGCCGATGATCTTAATGGAGTTTTTATTGGCTCCAACAGTTCCGTCTGCGCCAAGTCCATAAAACAAACACTCTTTTACACTATCGTCACTTAATGAAATTTTCTCGCCCACATCAAGAGATGTGAAAGTTACGTCATCTACGATTCCTACGGTAAAGCCATTTTTAGGCTCATTTAGTTTTAAATTTTCAAATACGGCTATCATCTGAGCAGGATCGACGTCTTTTGAGCTAAGTCCGTATCTGCCGCCGACTATGACAGGCTTTAATTCGCTTTCATAAAATGCAGCTTTTATGTCAAGATATAGCGGTTCGCCCAAGCTTCCGGGCTCTTTTGTGCGGTCTAAAACGGCGATTTTCTTAACACTCTTTGGCATAACGTCAAACAGGTATTTTAAGCTAAAAGGACGGTAAAGATGAACTTTGATAATGCCTACTTTTTCGCCCTTTGCTCTTAAGTGATCAACAACCTCTTCAAGGGTTTGAGTTACCGAGCCCATAGCTATTATAATTCGCTCCGCCTGCGGATCTCCATAGTAGTTAAACGGCTTATAATCGCGTCCTGTTATCTTTGAAATTTCAGCCAAATAATCAGCAACTATATCAGGAACCGCGTCATAAAAGCGGTTGGTTAGTTCTCTGGTTTGAAAGTAAATATCATCGTTTTGAGCAGTACCTCTAGTCTTTGGACTCTCAGGGTTTAGCGCCTCGTCTCTAAATTTTTGAACCGCCTCTCTATCCAAAAGTCTATCAAAATGAGAATAATCCATAACTTCAATCTTTTGAATTTCGTGGCTTGTTCTAAATCCGTCAAAGAAGTGCAAAAACGGCACGCGACCCTTAATAGCCGCCAAATGCGCAACACCTGCGATATCCATAACCTCTTGAACAGAACCGCTTGCCAGCATCGCAAATCCCGTTTGGCGACAGGCATAGATATCTTGATGATCGCCAAATATAGACAAAGCTTGAGCGGCGATAGAGCGAGCGCTCACATGAATAACTCCGGGAAGAAGCTGCCCTGCGATCTTATACATATTAGGAATTTTTAAAAGCAGACCTTGAGAAGCCGTGTAAGTAGTGGTAAGCGCGCCTACTTGAAGTGAGCCGTGAACCGTTCCTGCCGCGCCTCCTTCGCTTTGCATTTCAACAACTTTAACGGGCATTCCAAATAAATTTTTCTTTCCTGCCGCAGCCCAAGCGTCAGTGTAATCAGCCATCGGAGAACTCGGAGTAATAGGATAAATTCCCGCAACCTCCGTAAATGCGTAAGAAGCGTAAGCCGTCGCCTCGTTACCGTCCATAGTTTTCATAATTTTGCTCATATTTTTCCTTGAATTTCTTTCAATTATACAATTTTTTTAATTATAAAACGAAATTTCAAAATAGATGTTTAATGCAATTAACTAATAATTATTTTAAATTTGGTTCAAATTTTCTCTATTTTACGATAAATTAAATATATTTATAAAAATAGAAAAATTAAAACAAAAATTAAATATACTTTGTTTAATTAAAACTAAAGATTTTGAATATACCTAACAGCTTCAAGAGAGTTACTAAAAATTTTATCAGAGCAAGTTTGTAAAACATCAAGCGTGCCATAACCGCAAAGTAGTGCTAAGCCATTCACTTTAGCCGCTCTTGCAGCGCCCATATCCATACAGGTATCACCTATCATAAAAGTATTAGCTCTATCTTGGAAACCATCTTTGCCAAGCCTTGCTAAAGCTAAATTTATAGGTTCAGGATTTGGCTTTGGATTTGCCACATCATTTCTTCCGATAAGAGTTTTAACATACTGCATAATGTCAAGATGCTCAAGCAATATCGCCGAAAATTTAGAAGTCTTAGTAGTAACTACACCCACATCTGCTATCTGGGAAGCTAGCTTAACTGCCTCTTTGGCAAATTTTAAAAGCGTAGTTTGATCTAAATAGATTTCCTGATATCTAGCCTTATAAGCTTCTATATAGCTATCTATGAGTTCGTTATTTACGCCTAATCTAGCAAACATAACATCAAGAGGATGTCCTATAAGCGATTTTATATCTTGGCTATTTGGCTGAAAAGCACCGTGCGCTCTAAAAGCCTGATTAAAGCCGTCTAAAATAGCAGGAGTTGAATCAATAAGAGTTCCGTCAAGATCAAAGAGTATAGTTTTATTCACTCTGCTTCTTTTGCGGATAGTGGATATTAAGTTGAGGGAAAGGTATAGAGATGCCTTGATTATCAAACTCTAATTTTACAGCTTCAAGCATACTAAACTGAACATCCATAAAATCTCCACTCAAACACCAAAGTCTAGCAGCTAAATTTACGCTATTGTCTCCAAGACTACTTACACCTACGAAAGGGGTCGGGTTTTTTAAAACTTTTGGATTTTCATTAGCTATTTTTAAAATAATCTCTTTAGCAAGCTTTAAATCATCGTTATAATCAATGCCAAATACTATTTCAACGCGTCTTGTGCCCTCTTTTGAGTAATTTATAATATTATCGTTGATGATCTGACCATTTGGAACGATAATAGTTTTATTGTCTCCTGTTTTTAAGATAGTGCTAAATATGCTTATTTCGCTAACTACTCCTAAAACACCTGAAACTTCAACGGTATCGCCGATCTTAAATGGTCTAAAAAATACTATCAAAATACCCGCGCCGATATTAGAAAAAGTATCCTTAAATGCCATGCCTACAGCAAGACCAAGGGCTCCAAATGCTGCTACAAACATAGAAGTTTCTATGCCCAAATTTGATATAGCAGCTATGATTACAAAGACTATTAGAAGAGTTTTTATTACATTAAGTATAAATCTTGAAAGAGTTTCATCGAATTTTGAAACAGTTATAACTTTAGAAAGCAGTTTAGAAACTCTATCAACAAGCCACTTGCCTATAAGCAAGATTGCGATAGAGCCTAAAATTTTAAGCGAGTATGAGGATATCAAAGACCAAATAGCATCAAAATTAATATCGCTCATACTCATAATTTCATTTAATTATTTATTAAATCTAGCTTCAACACGTCTGTTTTCAGCTCTACCTTGTTTTGTTTTATTGTCAGCTATAGGCTTAAGCTCACCATAACCGATAGTTGTGATTTTGCTTGCGCTTACACCAAGACCCTCAAGAGCTTTAGCAACGGCATTAGCTCTTTTTTCAGATAGTTTTTGGTTATAAGCCTCAGCGCCTGTGCTATCAGTATGTCCTTCTAATACAACGCGGTAGCTTGGATTTTCGCTCATAAACATAGCTACTTTTTTGATCTCCTCAAGATATTCAGGAGTTACTTTATAGCTATCAAATGCAAAATTTACACCGATATCTCTAAGAACGATAACTTTCTCACAACCTGTCTCATCAACTACAACGCCTGCCGGTGTATTAGGGCATTTATCAACGTCATTTAAAACGCCGTCGTTGTCATCATCAAGATTTACAGGTTTTGGCATCATTGGTTTTGGTTCTGGAGCAGCAGCAACTACCGGAGCATTCTTCTCGCCAAATCCTACAGCAAAACCGAGTGTATAGAACAGGTTGTGATCTCCGTGCTCAAATTTGATAGCATCAACAGCTTCTGCACGAAGTGCAAAGTTTTCTGTAACTTTATATTTTAGACCTAAGCCGTACTGACCAAATCCACCATCTTCATTGTCGACAAATTTAGCAGACACATCTTCCCAACCGGCACCAAGTAGTCCGTATAGAGATAGGTTGTTTGTAAGACCAAAATCCTTAATAACATTTACAAAATATCTTGTAGCGTTACCTTTTACACCAAATTCTTTAATATTGTTTGAATAGTTGAAGCCTAATTCAACTTGATCAAGGAAGAAATTCTCAAGATTTCTGCCAACTCTTAAACCGATAGCAGCATGATCGTTTGTTCCAAGATTTCCTTCAGGGTGAACTCCTCCGATAGTTGGAGTCAACTCATAGTTATATGCTGAATCAGCAGCAAAAAGTGCGGTAGCAGCAACTAAAGCAATAGCAATCTTTTTCATAGAATATCCTTTCTTTGCATATTTTTAAATGCAAGTCAAAATGTTATCACAAATTTTATAAATGTTATTTAAACACTTTGTTTAATATTATACAAAAAAATAATTTATAATACAAATTTACTATTTTTATCAAAAAATTAAAAATATAAAAAGTGTATTTGTAGAGTCAAATTGTATTAAAAAGAGTAAATTCAAAGCCCCAAAAAGGAGCTTTGAGAAGTATAAATATTGATTAACGTTTAGAGAATTGTGGGCTTCTTCTAGCTTTTCTTCTACCGAATTTTTTACGCTCAACAACACGTGAATCACGAGTTAGCAAGCCTTTTGGTTTAAGAGTAGCCCTGAAATCCGCATCCATCTCTGCCAAAGCTTTTGAAATTCCGTGTCTTAAAGCCTCGGCTTGTGCTGAGTATCCACCGCCAAGAGTTGTAGCGGTTACGTCTATGCTGCCATCTTGCTTTGTTAGAAGAAGTGGTTGAACAACTTTTAGTTTAATTGCCTCATGCCCACCAAGCCAAGTATTAAGGTCCATTCCATTTACTATTATTTTACCGCTTCCAGATTTTATCCAAACCTTGGCCACAGCAGTTTTTCTTTTACCAGTTGCATAAACTTTCGCCATAATTATTTTCCTTCTTTAGCAATTTGAGCTGTATGAGGATGTTCGCTACCCGCATAAACTTTTAATTTCTTAATCATCTCTTTACCAAGCTTTGTCTTTGGAAGCATTCCGCGAACGGCAAGCTTAAATAGTTTTTCCGGTTTATTTGCAAGCAAATCACCGAATTTCTCGCTCTTTACGCTACCAAAATATCCGGAATGTCTGTGATAAAGCTTATCTTCGGCTTTATTGTTGCCTGTAAATTCTACCTTTGAAGCGTTTATTATGATAACATAGTCGCCACAATCAACGTTTGGAGTGAAATTTGGCTTATTTTTACCGCGAAGTATAGTTGCAACTTCGGTTAATAATCTACCAAAACGCTTGCCGGACGCATCAAGCAAAATCCAATCGCGCTTAACTTCGTTTGGCTTTGTTATTTTTGTCATTTTCTTACCTTTGCCAATAATTTTAGAGTGTGATTGTATTTAAAAATAGCTT
Organism: Campylobacter sp. RM16188; assembly: GCF_012978795.1. Lineage (NCBI taxonomy): Bacteria > Pseudomonadati > Campylobacterota > Epsilonproteobacteria > Campylobacterales > Campylobacteraceae > Campylobacter > Campylobacter sp. RM16188. The sequence goes on from NZ_LIWQ01000003.1 coordinate 37,977, forward strand.
ATATTAACCTTAATTTAAGTAATATTTAAATTTCAATCCACTCTATCTTATCCTTAAAGGCGTAAAACAGTGCGGCTCTAACATTAAAATTCGGGTAAAACTGCCCTATAGCGTCTTTATAATGCGTTATTTGAGCGATATTTTCTTCAGTATTTTTCTTTGAAGTTTTATAATCAATTATACAAATTTCATCATCTTTAAAACATAGTAAATCAATCTGTCTAAGAGAGTTTTGAAATCTAATAGGCTGCTCTTTAAACACAAATTTAGAATTTGTAAATTCTTTAAATTTCTCATCTTTAATCAAATTTAAAGCGCTCTTATAAACATCATCAAGCTCGTTTTGCGTAAGAAATTTACTAAATCTATTTTGCATTGAAATTTTAGCTATCTCAAGCTCATTTTCATCAAATTTAGCCGTCATTTCAAGCAGATAGTGAAGCGCCAGCCCGACATAAATAGCATGTAAATTCTTGCTACTTTGCCTTTGGGATTCATCAACTTCTTGCTTTGAAATTTTAACTATATCAATATGATCGTGTGATATTTTCTCATTCGCACTTTCACTTTTACTATGCAAAATTTTTCCAAAACTAAAGTCATTTAAATTTAGATACTCTACACTTTTTCCGCTTGATTCATACGCGCTAAAAAAGCTAGGATTTTTGCCGTTTGCTTCCAGTTTTTTTACAACCACAAGCGAACAAATAGCGCGTGTAAAAGCGACATAGAGTTTATTTATATCCTCTGCGTATTCAAGCTCTTTAACTCTTTGTTTAAGACTTGCAAATTCATCATCAAAACTCTCTTTTTTAACATTATGCTTTATCTGCCAACCGCTATTTATATCGTATTCGGTGATAAAATTTGAACTATCGTTTTTATCTCCGCCTATCTTATCGCATACTATCACATGCTCGAACTGAAGCCCTTTTGACTTATGCACGGTCATTATTTTTACGCCGTTTTTACTTTTTGAACTAGCTTTTTCTTGGGTTCTTTCAAGATTAAATATAAAATTAGCCAAATTTCCAAACTCTTGCGCCATCTCATAAAGCCTTAAAACATCGCTATTATCGCTACTTACTCCAAGTTTATCTGCTAAGTATTTTAAGCTTTGAAACGCCGGTTTAGCTTCATCTATTTTTAGCCTTACGGCTTTTACGTCCAAAATCGCTTCCGTATTTAGCTTGTAAATTTCATCGCCAAATAGGCAAAATTTAGCATATTCCAAGAGTGCGCCCACATAAGAGCTTTTGATTAGCTCGGTAGCTCCTTCACCTAGACTTTTTATGCCGCTAGATTCAAGTGCTAGACTAAGGCGATCTATGTCTTCGTTTTTCCAGCAAAGTATCGTTATATCATCTTCTTTTACTCCGTTTGCAAGCAGGTTTTTAGTCTGCTCTACCGCCTCGCTTACGATATCTTCACTGCTTACTACACGCAAAAATCCATGATCATTAGACTCGCTTTTAAAATACTCGCACTCATCCAAAACCTGCACGCCATCTATACGCTCATCATTTTTTACAGATGCTTTTTGCTCTATAAAATTTGCGATCTTATCCTTAAAAACCGCATTTGAAAATTTCACAAGAGCCTTAAAACTTCGGTAATTAGTATCTAAATTTTCATTTTCTATCTGGATAAAATCGCTCTTTAACTTATCAAAAAGCTCCTTTTTCCCACCGCGAAATCGGTAAATACTCTGCTTGGTATCACCCACATAAAAAAAGCTTCCAAGACCGTTTTGTCCGTATCCTGAGACTATTTCGGCAATTAATGGCTTCATAATCTCATACTGCGTTACGTTTGTGTCTTGAAATTCATCGATCAATAGGTGATTTATCCTGCCGTCAAGCCTAAAATAAAGCATCTGGTTATCAAGCTTGCCGCAAAGCAGCTCATAAACAAGTGCGTTTATATCGCTAAAAGTAAGGGTATTTAGCTTTTGATTAAGCTCAAGTTTTACTCGTTTATATATTTCTAAAAACCGACCAAGCTCATTTATCTTATAAGCTTCAAGTTCGTCAAAATAGCTCTTTAGCTCATTTTTAAGCTCAAAAAACAGCTCGTCAAGCTTAGGTGTATAAATTTTAGAGTAAGTGCGGTATTCAAGGCTTTCTTTGCTTACAAAAGAGCGCTTTATAAGCTCTATGGGCTCAGCCTCGCTAAAGGAATCAACCGCCGTTTTTGAACCGCCATTATTTTCAGCATATTCGCGCAAATTTAAAAGGACTTTTTCGACTTTATCAGGTCTTGGGAATTTAGCATTTTCGTCCCGTTTTAGCGAGCTAAAATTCTCATAAAACATCTCAAGCGTTTCAAAGAAGTTGTTTTGGCTCTTTTGTGCAGTTGCGATTGAAGCGGCAAGCGCTTTTAAAAGCGTGCTGTTTTTTGAAATTTGAGCTATAAATTCTGCCCTTTGAAGCTCTTTTAAATTTGAGCTTATATCAAAATCGGAGCTTAACCCCAAATTTAAGCTAAACTGCCTTAAGATGCTAGCAAAAAACGAATCAAAAGTGCCTATTTTAAGATTTGATTCTAAAAATTTAGCCTTTTGCTTGTCGCGCATTTTTAAAATTTCTTCTTCGCTTTTTTTAAGCATTTTTGATAGTTCGGCAAGCTCCGCTACGTGAGTTTCAAGAGCTAAAAAAGTCTTGATGATACGCTCTTTCATCTCGTTTGCAGCTTTTTTAGTAAATGTAAGCGCAACTATCTCGTTTGGGCTTGCTCCGTTTAAAATCGTAGCGATAAATCTCACGCTAAGCGCAAATGTCTTGCCGCTTCCCGCACTTGCTTCAAGGGCTAAAAACGGCTTCATAGTTCGCCCTTGCAAATAGTTTTAAACTCACAGTATCTACACTCTGCGGAGATATTTTGAGCGAAATTTATATGAATATTATTTATGCTTTTTAGATTTTCCATCTCTGCTTGAAGTTCGTCTAAATTTGAGCTATTTTCAACCAAATTCATCTCGTTTTTAAGGTCATAATACCTTGTTTCGCATTCTTTGCCGATAAGCGCTTGATAAAATGGAAGCTGTAAGGACTTTTTTTCTATCAAGCCGCTTTTATAATCAATGAGCATCATCTGCTCATTTTTAACGTCAATCCTATCTATAACGCCGATTATATGCACGCCACAAAACGTATTTTCAAGCCTCTTTTCACACTCCAAAACTCGCCAACCCTCTTTAAATCTAGCCTCCTCAACCTCGCTAAATTTTTCAAATTTAACCATCAAAATTTCAAAATCAAGCGGGCTGATATCTTTTTGCAAAAGGATATTTTTAAATTTGCTTAAATCAAATTCCTTAAAATTTTGATAATACTCGCAAAGTGCGGCATGAAGCTTTAATCCTACTTCAAAGCCTCTTTTTTCATAAGGCATATTAGCAGTCTTAATGCCCTTAATATAAGCATAATAATACTTTCTGGCGCACTTTAAAAATGTGTTAAGTCTTGAAAAAGAAAGCGGTCTAGCAAAAAAATCATGCCTTAAAACAACCTCTTCATCAAAGCCCTTAAGAGTAGCCGAATTTGAACCGCCAAGCAGTTTCATATAGCTTTCGTCAATAAATTTAACGTCCTCAACCACACTAAATTCGTTTAAAAATCTCGAAGCTATCTTTTCTTCGTTTAAGACATAACCGATCGCTACTTTTTTGGCTGAATTTATAAGACTTTCATAATAAAACCTCTGCAAATTTTCACGCTCGGCGTAGCTTATAAGACCTGCTTTTTCTCTAACGCGAGAGTTTAAAAACATCTCATTTACACTTCTTTTTGGTATCAAATCATCGTTAAAATCAAGCAGTATGACGCCCTCAAATTTCATACCGCGACTTTCAAGAACGCCGATCACGCTAACCTTTCCGCCGCCTACGTCATCAAGGCTAAGCGCTCTTAGACGCATTAAAAATATCTCACAAATTTGCCTTAAACTAAAGCTAAAATAGCGCGATAAATTCTGCACGAAAAAGAGCTCTTCAAGTACCTTTTCTTCTACTCTAGTATCATTTTGCAAGGCTAAAATTTCATCTATCAGCTCTTTAAATTTTTCAAACGAACAAGCACTTTCATAGCCGTTTTTAAATTTATTAAAAAGCTCGTCGCTAACGCCAAATGAGTTTAGCACAAACTCGAATTCACTAAATTTTAGGCTGTTTTCGGGACTTAAATTTATGCTTTTTTTATCGTTTATCGCGTCGTTTATATAGCTTAGCGTCTGAAAAATTTTAGTATGCGTAAAGCTCTCGCCCATTGCGAAGTTAAACAGCCTGTTAAAATCATGCAGTTTTAAAATCTCGCTAAAGCCCTCATCAGGTAGTATGACAGCTATCTTTTCAGGTGCTATACCTTCGCGCACAAACTCGCTAACTTTAGCCATAGCGTAAGCGCACTGCAAGCTTCTAACACTAAACGAGCGAGCCTCTATAGCTTTTTTTCGCTCTATTTTTTCAAGACTTTTGAGGCTTTTTGCGCTGAGATTTAGCTCAAATTTTGTATAAGGGGTGAAATTTTCTATCTCGATGCTTGAAATTTGAGCTATCTTCTCAATAAGTTTTTTATTAAATTTACTTGTTTGAAAGATGATTTTTAGAGTTGTTAAATTTGAAATTTTACCGATGAGCTCCCATTCAAATTCGCTTAAAAATCCGTCTATTTCAATTATAATTTCACTATAAGAGCTTATAAACCGAGTATTTAGTTCATAAATTTCACTCAAAGTTATCTCATCGTATAAATTCTCGGCTTCAAGCAGAGCTTTATACTCTTTAAAAACCGCTTCAAGAATATCAAGGTGCTCCTCAAAATCAGCGTATATATCGCTAAATTTGATGTCTGAGATAGCTCTTTTTTGAATAGCAAGCTCTTTAAAAAAGCTAAAAAGATAGTCGTTATTTTTTAAAAAAGCAAAAAATTCATTCGGGATTTTTAGCTTTAAATTTGCTTCTTTTACGCTTGATGTGGCTCTTTGCATCAAAACAAGCAGATAAGTAGGATCAGCCTCAAATTTATCTCTTACAAAAACCGCCTTTTTCTCAAATTCGGATATTGTAAGAGCTTTTGGTATGAGTTGATTTTCAAAATTTGAGTTAAATTCGCGAATTTTTCGTGAGTTTGTAAATACAAAAAGCGAATTTTGTCTATCTATCACGCGCAACCCTTTTTAAATCTAAAAAGCGCAGTTAGCTATCTAGTGGCGTTTATATCGAATTTATAAAATCCCGTATCCGCACCGTCATTTATCTTAAGCAAAATTTGCCATCTGCCCTCTTTGGCTAATTTTACCTTGGCTGTTTTTAAAACTTCCTTTTGTTGGGTGAGGCTTAGCTCCTCGTTAAATTCGTTCGTTTCAGGTTTAGTAAGTAAAATTTGTGTTTTAAAATTTGGCACTTCGGCGCTTTTAGGAGTGATTTTAAACTCAAATTCGCCTTCTAAAGCTCTTGGGTTTGGATTATCAAACGCAACTGCGTATTTGGCTTCAAAGCGTTTGTGAGCATCTCTTATCTCGTTTATGTTTTCATCGACATTTTGGTATCTATCCATATAAAAGTTATCCATCTGCACCGGGTTTTTAAGCGCTATGACGATGGTTGCGATACAAGCGAACACGATAGCGATGATGGAAAGCACTATCGCGTGAGGCCAAAACGTCTTTGTGTTATTTTGCATTTTTTCTCCTAAATTTAGCAAACATTATCACGCCTATAACCAAAATAACCGACCCGTAAACGGCAAATCTTAAAATATCAAGCGTGATTTTATTTGAGCTACCGATAGCATTTTCTAGTTTAATGCCTTTTGATTTTGCGATCTGCTCGGCTATATCGGCATAACCATTTAACATAGAAGCGTTATAAATATCCTTGCCGTTTTTTGAAGTAAGTATCGGAAGTATCGATCCACGAGCTGGATAAGGGCTTAAAATTTGCTCTTTATCAAAAAGCTTTAGCGTATCTTCATCGGCAAAAATTTCAAGCTTATGCTCGCTCTTTGCAAGCATTAAAAATGCATACGGCGGCTTTAAATTTAGCTCTTTAAATTTCTCGTTTATGCTTTTACCGCCCAAATTTTCAAAAATTCCAAGCCCGACATAAATGCCGGTTTTTTCGCGTAACTCCTCACCGATAGTTGCAATTTTACTCTCAACTTTATCGCTTAGGATGTTTTGGTTAATAAGGACGATTTTATTTGCAAAAATAGGTGATAAAAAGAGGATAAGGGCGAAGAAAACGCCCTTAAAATTTAAAATTTTCATCCTACGAATAGATGATTTGGAGTTAGAACCGACCACGCGCAAATCGCCGCTGCGACGATAAGCAAAACAAGTATAGCTTTTTCTAAAATTGCAGACATAACCTACTCCTTAATCTTCACGTGCTTGGCGTTTTCAACGCTTTTCATCTGAATACCGCTTGGGTTTTCTAAGACATAAGGTTTTTGTGCGACCTCTTTTTGAGCCGAAATTCCAAGACAAGTAAGCACCGCCAAGATAGTAAGCAAAAGCACCGTGGCTATAAGCATACCAGTTACGCCATTTAGCGCAAAAACATTTCGATTTGTATTTTCCACTTGCCGCCTCCTTATTTGCTAAGCGAGAGTATATACTCGCCTACAGCTTTTTGCTGAATATCGTTTAGCCTACCGTCGTCAAATTTAGGCATAGCACCGATCGCGCCTTTTTTGCCACGTCTTAACACGTCCATCACAAACTCGCTCGTGCCGTATTTTGTAAGATCGGGACTCATGCCGTCCATTCCTTTGCCGTCATCTCCATGGCATGACGCACAGACCGCAAACTGCGCTCTGCCGACCTCGACTAAATCTTCGTTAGATGTTTTTTTAATACCCGAAAGCTCTTTGGCTATGTAAGCTGCGATAGCTTTTGCACCCTCTTCATCGGACATTCCTCCGGGCATTTCACCCATAGGATAGTCAAGTCCTTTTGAGCCATTCAGTATCACATCGACAAGTGCTTTTTCACTTCCCCATACAGTTAGATCAGCTGCTTTGCCGTTAATACCGTCAGCTGTTATACCGTGACACGCAGAGCACTGGACTAGATAGATACTCTCGCCCATTGCGTGAAGAGTTTTTAGATCAGGATTTGCCCACTCTTTTTCAAATTTGGCGTTCATAGTCTTAACCTCTTCGTTGTACTCGCCGATTTGAGAATACGAGTTAAGCGGATAACCCACCAAATAGTACCAAATCGCCCACACAAGAGTAAGCACAAACATCACCGCCCAACCTATAGGAAGAGGGTTTTTATACTCGCCTATGCCGTCCCAATTATGCTCGCTAAGCTCTCCTTCGGATTTGCTCTCTTTCATCTGTTTCATATATTTGCCAACCACAAAAACGGTAAGCAAGATGATAGCCAATGCGCCGATGAGAGAGAGGAGATTGATATTGTCTTCTAAATTAAACCATTGCATTTTAACTTTCCTTTTTTGTATTATCCGAGGATACAGACTCTAAAATTTCGCTATCAAGGTTGTCGTTAAGTGCTAAATTTGAGTATTTTTCATAGTTTCTTCTGCCCGTTTTTTCCGATTTATAAAGATGATAATAATAGCTATAAAGCACGATTACCAAAAAAACCGTAAAGAAGAAAAATCCATAGCCTTGAAGCTCTCTTATAGTCTGCATATCCATCGTTTTTCCTATTTCAAGCTGTTTAAGTATGCGATTATTGCGACGATTTCTTTGATCTCGCCTCTTGCAAACGCATCTTTTACGCCTTGATCTTTCATCTCATCAACTATAGCCTGAGCCTCTTCTTTTACGATTGCTTGAGTCTCTTCCCAAGAACCAAGTTTAGGCATGCCTTCAGTATCATAAGGAACTCCAAATACTTTTTTTATAGTAACCGCTTCGCCGTAAGCCGTTTCTATGTCGGCATTGTTTTTAAACATATGCTTATAAGCAGGCATGATAGAGCCCGGAACTACGGATGTAGGATCTAGCATATGGTTTTCATGCCAATCGGTAGTGCGGTAGTTACCTACGCGTTTTAGATCAGGTCCTGTTCTTTTTGAACCCCAAAGATGAGGACGATCATAAGCGTACTCACCGCTTAGAGAATACATACCGTATCTATCTGTTTCAGACTTAAACGGACGGATCATCTGTGTATGGCAGGCGTTACAGCTGTCTTTCATGTAGATATGCTTGCCTGCAAGCTGAAGCACCGTAGGGGGCTTAACTCCATCAAGTGGTCTTGCACGATTTGCAAAATCAGGCAAAATTTCGATAATGCCCGCATAAGCGATAACTATAAAAACAGCAACAGCAAAAAAGAATGGATTTTTTTCTAACCAACTAAACATTTTTTGCCTCCTTTACGCCACAGCAAATTCCTGCCGGGCTTGCATTCGCAGGCTCTTTATCAAGCACTCTTGCAGACATGGATTTGTAGATATTGTAAGTAAATATAAAAAATCCTATCAAGTAAAGTAGTCCGCCAACCGCTCTAATCCAATAATAAGGGATAAGAACCGTAACCGTATCTATAAATGAATAGGCTAAATTTCCAAACTGATCGGTTGCTCTCCACATCATACCCTGAGTGATACCTGCTACCCACATTGACGCGAAATATAGCACGATACCCGTAGTTTGGATCCAGAACTGAACTTCCATCAAGGATTTTGAGTAAATTTCACGCTTTATAATGCGCGGAGTCATATGATAAAGTGCCGCCATAGTCATAAACCCAACCCATCCAAGAGTACCGTCATGAACGTGTCCCGGGATCCAGTCAGTAAAGTGAGCAAGAGCGTTTACCGATTTGATAGAAAGGATCGGTCCTTCAAGCGTTGAGAACATATAAAACGTAGAAGCTAAAATCATAAATTTGATTAATGGATTTTCGCGAAGCTGAACCCACTCGCCCTTCATCGTAAGAAGCATGTTTATCGCAGAGCCCCAAGACGGAAGGATAAGAACGATAGAAAATATCGATCCCATAGTCTGCATCCAGTCAGGAACGGTCGAGTAAATAAGGTGGTGTCCGCCCGCCCAAAGATAGACAAACATAAGTCCCCAAAATGCAAAAAGCGATAATTTATATGAAAATACAGGCTGCCCGCTCTCTTTTGGAAGGAAGTAATAAATTTGAGCGATTATCGCAACGGTAAATACGAAAGCAACCGCGTTGTGCCCGTACCACCACTGAACCAAAGCGTCGTTTGTGCCTGCATACATGGAAACCGAATGCCACCAGTCGCCGTATCCTGAAATAAATTTCGTAGGAACCGCCATGTTGTTAAACAGATACAGCATAGCAACACCAAGAAATGTCGCTATATAATACCAAAGCGAGATATAAAGCGTCTTTTCGCGGCGAATTCCGATAAGTCCAAATATACTAACACCCCAAAGAACCCACACGACAACTACACCTATATCAAGCGGCCACTCAAGCTCGGCATACTCTTTTGATGTGCTAACGCCTGCAAAAAGGCTAATCACTGCAACTATCATCAAAACCATATAGAGCCAAAAATGAAGCTTGCCGATAAACATCAAAAACGGCGATTCGTTCATAGAGACCTTTAAAACTCTTTGTCCGATGTAGTACCAGGTCGCAAAAATTCCCGAGAGCATAAATCCAAAGATAACGCCCGAGGTATGAAGCGGTCTAAGACGGCTGAAAGTTCCATATTCACCCGCCAAGTAGTTTAGGTCAGGATATGCCATCTGAAACGCTATAATCACGCCGATAGCCATACCGATGATACCAAACAATATGGTTGCAAACATAAAATACTTAGCTACCGTGTAATCGTAGTTTAATGCATTTGATGGTCGCATTAAAAACCTCCTTTTCAAATTTATCACTTTAACGTAATTTTATAGTGATATTTTAAAGTAAATAATATATAAATATTCTTAAATTAAGCAAATTTTTATAAATTTATTTCAGATCTATCTTATATCCAAGTCCAGGGATGTTTTTGATAAATTCGGCTCCAACTTTATCTCTAACACGCTTTACAAAGGTTCTTATAGCAGCTTCGCTTACTTTTTCGCCAACCCAAACGACATTTTTTATCTCTTCAATCAAAACAAGAGTGCCAAGACGCTTAACAAGCAAAGATATAAATGCAAGCTCTTTTTTCGTAAGGGCTATCTCCACTCCGTCTTTAACTAAAACCCTTTTGGTCTGATTGAAAAAATATCCATCCGCAATATCTATCAAATTTGCGCTTTCTATCTTTGATTTTGCTATGTTTTCAAGCACTGTAAAAAGCTCATCCATATCAATAGGCTTCATCAAATACTTATCTATGCCCACATCTATGGCTTTTAGCAGTCTTTCTTTCTCGCTAAATGCGCTTAGAACGATTATAGGAGTATTTTTAGAAATTTCTTTTATCTCTTTTGACATATCAAGCCCGTCCGTGATAGGCATGGCGATATCCGTTACCACGATATCAGGACTAAATTTCTTAAATTTCTTAAGTCCCTCATCTCCGTTGCCAGCAGTTATTACCTTCTTAAATTCACTTGCAAAAACCTCGCCCATAGACTCTCTTACTCTATGTTCATCCTCTACCAAAAGTATTGTTAGATCTTTTAAATTTCCCATTATCCCTCTTTCTTAATTATCTTCGTCTGCAATAGGTAATCTTATCTCAAAGCAAGCTCCAAAGGGTTCGTTTCGCACACTTATACTTCCACACATGTTCTCAACTATAGTCTTAAGCATATATAGTCCTATACCTGTTCCTGCGCTTGGATGCTTAGTAGTAAAATAAGGCTCAAAAATTTTATCTATAATCTCATCTTTGATGCCGCCGCCGTTATCCAAAACCTGAATTATTACAAATTTATCCTCTATATTTATTGAAATGGTAACAACTTTATCATAATTTTTATCCTTCATCGCATCTTTTGCATTACTAAGCAAGATGATTATAGCTTGAGCAAGTTGCGAGTGAAAGCCTAAAATTTCAGCTTCATTTTCCAAATTTAACTTTAGCTCAATGCCCTCTTTTTGATAGGTCTTTTCAACCATCTGCATAGCGTTTTTAACCGAAATCGAAGGCAAAAAAAGCTCCTTATCCCTATCCACATTAAAGAAATTTCTAAACTCTTCAATAGTATGAGACATATCCTTAATAATCCGCTTTGAGTGCTCATAGCCACTCTTAAACTTCTCATCATCCTTGCCCGCAGCCTCTTTGAGTTTAAAAAGCGTGATGCTGAGCTCATTTAGCGGCTGCCTCCACTGATGGGCTATGTTTGAAAGCATCTCTCCCATACTCGCAAGACGAGATTGCACTATAAGCATCTTGGTTTTTTCTTCGTTTTTCTTTATCTCTTCTTGCACGAGTCGCTCTAAATTTTCATTTAGATTTAAAAGCTCTTTGGTCTGTTCTTTTACCCTTTTTTCAAGCGTTTTATTAAGATCCTCAAGCTCTTGTTTGGTCTTTAAAAGCTCGTTATTTAAATTTATCGTATCGGTTATATCATGGCGAATCGCGACAAACTCCTCTATTTCACCATTTAAATCCAAAATAGGAATTATAGTCGTATTTAGATAGACGTCTTTGCCGTCTTTAGTGCGGTTTCTGACGATAGCTTTATGAACTTTTTTGGCTAAAATCGTATTCCAAAGCTTTTTAAATGCACTTTCATCAACTTCGGGATGGCGAACTATGTTGTGATTTGCGCCGATAAGCTCCTCTCTTGAAAAGCCCGAAATTTTACAAAATTCATCATTTACAAAGGTAATAATGCCGTTTATATCGGTCTTTGATACGATATTACTAGCCTCTATCGCCTCTTGATACTGCTTGAATTTCTTTTCTATTTTATTCATACCCTTAAACTCTACTTTAATTTACTTCGTCGCCATAAATCCCAAAAACGCCAAATAAATGCCGTATCCTACTATCAAAACACCGGATACGTAAAGCATAAAATTCCTAAATTTATCACTTAGCAGTTTAAACAAAAGAGCATACGTACCCATCATAACCAAACTAACAGCGCCAAAAAGCCCCATCACAAGAGCTCCTTTTATCGCACTTCCTGAAGCTATAGCAAGCGCTAGGAAATAATACACCACGCCGCAAGGCAAAAAACCGTTTAAAAACCCAAGTATCAAAAAGCCAAATTTGCTCTTCTTGGATATCACAGCTCGTATATTTGAGTTTATAAACTTATAAAACGGCGAATTTGCTTCGATGAAATTTAAAATTTTCCCGCGACGAATAAGCGCAACCCCTAAAATAACTAAAAAAACTCCAATGGCAAAAAACAGATATCCTCTTGCATTTAAAGAGAGTACAAACACTCCTCCAAACGCACCAAAAATAGCACCTTGCAGGATATATGCGCTAACTCTTGAAGCATTATAGCCTATAATGACAAATATATTTTTTACTGATTTTTTTTGATCTAAAAAGCTTGAAAGTGCGATTATAAAGCCTCCGCACATTCCTGTGCAGTGAGCCAGTGAGCCAGATAGCGCAACGGTTATGATCGAAAAAACAGTCGCACTATCCATAAATTTTATAAAATTTCAACAAATTGCTTAAATATATACTTGCTCTCATTTGGTCCTGAACTAGCTTCAGGGTGATGCTGGACAGAAAATACGGGATAGTCTTTGTATTTAACCCCTTCGATAGTGCCGTCAAATAAATTCTTGTGAGTTATTTCGGCAACCTCGCAAATGTTTTCCGGCACGTTGTAGTTGTGATTTTGCGCGGTAATTTCAACGCTTTTTGTGTCTAAATTTATAACAGGGTGATTTGCGCCGTGCTGTCCGAATTTAAGCTTGTAAGTCTCATAACCAAAAGCATTGCTAAGCAGCTGATGTCCAAGGCAAATTCCAAATATCGGCATTTTAGCTTCAACTAAAATTTTTATCTGTTCTATCTCGGTTTTTAAGCTCTTTGGCTCGCCCGGTCCGTTTGATAAAAATACGCCGTGAATTTCGCCTTTTTTAAACTTGTCTATTAAAATTTCAGCCTTCGTATCATAAGGATAAACCTCGACATCAAGACCAACCTCACAAAGCTCGTTTAGTATATTTCTTTTAACGCCAAAATCAATCACCGCGACTTTTTTGCCGATATTTTTTGAAGACTTAAAAGGTTTTTGTCCGTATTTGCAAGGTGATTTTTCATAAGAGTAAATTTCTTTTGTGCTAACCTCTTTGACATAGTTTATTTCGGATATATCAGGTGACGCTTCAAGGCGTCTTTTAAGCTCGTCTTTATCGCTAATTTCAGTTGATATGAAGGCTCTAATATTGCCGTTATCTCTTAAAATTTTAGTAAGATAGCGAGTATCCACGTCATAAACGCCGAATTTGCCTTTTGACTCGAAAAATTCGGCTAAATTCTTTTGAGAGCGGAAATTTGAGGTCATCTCGTTATAGCTTCTCATGATAACGCCGCTTGCATAAATATGAGAGCTTTCCATATCGTCGTCATTTGCGCCGACTATGCCGATTTCAGGCATGGTAAATACTATAAACTGCCCGGCATAGCTTGGATCGCTCATTATCTCTTGATAACCGCTCATGGATGTGTTAAAGACTAGTTCGCCAAATACGCTTCCGCCCTTACCAAAAGCTTTAGCTTCTAAAAATACGCCGTTTTCAAGATAGATATAGGCTTTCATTAAAACATTCCTTTTTTTCTTAGCTCTTCTTCATAAAGCTTTTCAAACACGATATCATACTCTTCGGTACCCGGTATCAGCTTGCGCTTATAGTTATCAATCTTTGCGATAACCTCATCTTCAAGCTTTTCGTAGGTTTTAATATAGTTTTCTATCGAACCGTAAATTATGTTTTTAATTCTATTTTCAGAAACGGTATAGTCCATCAGGCTTTTTTTCCAAGCGGCCTCAAGGATAAGGTGAGCAACGTTATTAAAACGATCTTCATAAGCAAGTATTACGTTATACTCTTTTGCGAGTTTTTTCTTAACGAGCCAAAACATATTTTTTCTATCCACTTGCATAAATTCCATCTCGTTTTCATTCTCTTCCAAAACCTCATTAACTCGCTCTTCAAGCGCTCTTTCGCGGTTTAAATCATCATCTAAAATTTCTTTAGCAAGAGCTGCAAGAGGCTCAACACCTTTATTTAAAGTAACAAATCCGGATTTTAATAGATCAATTGCGATTTTTTGTGCAATATAGGGAGTGTGTGGTAGTTTAATACGCATATTTACCTCTCTTTTTGGCTGAATTTTAGCCAAAAAAAGGTAAAAGTAGGTTAAATTTAAAAATTTAGCAGATTTCCCGCAGGTCCTTCGGGCGAACTCTCACTGCCTGAAGTCGCGTTTGATTCGCTATGCATAAACGGCGGACCCTTTTGAAGCAGTAATGTTATCTCCGAAGCTATATTAGGCGGCATTTTAGCCATGATAGTTGAAATTTTTTTAGGAGCTAGCGCATACATTATAGTAGCAGCATTTGCTCTATCCATAGCACTTAGCACGTCGGCGGCGGATTGATCCTTCATCTTGCCGTAAGCTTCGCTAACCTTATCGGTAGTCATCGTCTTAAGCTCGGCTAAAATTTCATCGTTTCTCTTGAGCAAATTTTCGATATCTTTCTTTTTCGCTTCGATTTTTTCCAGTGTCGCGTTTATCTCGGCTTCTTTTTTAGCAAGTTGGGTATTGCGCTCGTTAAATAGAGCTTTTGACGAAGCCTGAAATGCCTCAAGTCCTTGTTTGGCTTCATCTATCTTTTCAACTTCTTTTAAAAGCTCGGCTTTTCTGGATTCAAATATAGAAACACAATCAACCGGCACTTCAAAACCAAAAAGAGCCAAATTTAACAGCAATAAAATTAAAATTTTTTTCAATTCCCACTCTCTTTAAGATAGGTGTGTCTGATAGAGCCGAACTCGTCAAGCATATTTTGCTCGGCTCTTTTTATCTTGGCGATTTGAGATTTAAAATCCTCGCTTTCAAGATACTTGATCTTTTCATACTCTAAATTTGCGTTTTTATATTGGTGCTCATAGTGCATTATGCTTTTTTTGGTAAGCTCAAGCCTTTGAGTTAAAATTTCTTTTTCCCTGCGAGCCAAATTTAAAAGTTCCAAAGAGCTTTTCATTTGCGAAATTTGACCACTTTGAGGCAGTTTTATAGATGCTATCTGCTCGTTTGCTTCAGCGATAAATCCCTCTATCATCACGGCTTCAGCCCTACTTCTTGCAAGACGCATGCCTATTTTATCCAAATTTTGTTTTTTTACTTTTATGATTTGGCTAAATTTGCTCTTCATCTTATGATAGTATCTTCTCTTTCAGGGCTCGTAGAGATGATGCCTACTCTGACTCCTGTTAGCTCCTCTATGCGTCTTATGTAAGCCTTTGCATTTTCAGGAAGGTCTTTAAATTCACGCACGCCGACTACGCTATCCCAACCGTCAAGCTCTTCGTAAACAGGCTTTACGTTTTCCAAATCGGTAGGAAAACAATCCGTTTCCCTGCCCTTGTATTCATATGCTCTGCAAATTTTAACCTTACTAAATCCATCAAGCACGTCAAGCTTCATAAGCGCAAATTTATCCACTCCGTCAAGTCTGGCAGCGTATCTTACGGCAACCGCATCAAACCAACCACAGCGTCTTCTTCTGCCTGTCGTAGTGCCGACCTCTTTACCCACATCACACATGCGATCGCCATCTTTTCCAAAGTCTTCAGACGGGAAAGCTCCGTTGCCAACGCGAGTAGTGTAAGCTTTGATGATACCGATTACCTCTCCTACTTCTTTAGGGTTTATGCCTATACCTGCGCAACTACCTGCGGTTACGGTGTTTGAACTAGTTACATAAGGATATGTGCCGTGATCTATATCAAGCAAGGTTCCTTGCGCACCTTCAAGCAATATTTTTTTATTATTGTCAAGCTCTTTCCAAACAAGCCTCGTGGTGTTGGTTATAAATTTCGCCAGTTTCTCTTTATAAAATTTAAGCTCTTTTAAAAGCTCCTCTTCGCTTGGAATTTCTATTTCAAGTGCGTCAAGAAAGCACCTGTTTTCTTCAAAATCGCTCATTATAGCCTTGCAAAGTTTATCAGGATCGTTTAATTCGCCCATTCTATGACCGCTTCTGCTTATCTTATCGCTATAAGCAGGTCCTATGCCTTTTCCTGTAGTTCCTATGGCGTTTTTGCCTTTTAAGCGTTCCTTAGCTTGGTCGATAAGCGCGTGATGAGGTAAATTTAAATGTGCCTTGTCGCTTATAAAAAATCTTCCCTCAAGATCCTCAAACTGCTCAAGCTCTTTGATCAAAAATTCAGGACTTACTACGACACCGTTGCCGATCACGTTTATAATATTTCTATGCAAAATTCCCGAAGGCACAAGGTGAAGTGCGTATTTTACGCCGTTTGTCCATATGGTGTGACCGGCGTTGTGTCCGCCTTGACACCTGCAAACCACATCATACTTGGCACTTAGCATATCAACTATCTTGCCTTTTCCCTCGTCTCCCCATTGAACTCCGACTACAATATCAGCTTTAGTCATCTTAAATCCTTGATTAGTTTTTATTTCAAATTTTCTAATAAAGCGTCGGTATAAACACCAAAACCGCTACTTTTAATGCCTTCTATATCGTAATTTCCGCCACCGCTTAAAATTTGATTACCGCTTAAAAATCTAAAAAACAGATTATCGTAATATCTCATTTTAGAGTAGTATAACGGCACTATTCTTAAATTTTCATATCGCGACAGACTAGCAAGCTCTTTTATCTCGCAAAGAGGCTCTTTTAACTCATTTGGCACAATGCTTAAAATTTCATCGATGTCTTTAATAGAATTTACAAAAACAAGCTTTCTTAGCCACTCTTTATCCTGATTTAGAATTTTCTCAAGCTCGCCATGCTCAAATATACTAATAGGTAAATTTAAAAGTTCGCATACGATATGAGGTATCTTTATGTGGCTTATTTGAAGATAGGGTTTTAAATTTAACCTTTCAAAGAGACTTTTAGCGATATTTACGCTTGTTATAAGATCTTTTTCGCCTATTAACTCAGCTCCTATCTGATAAAATTCGCTACTTGGGTATTTAAAAATCGGCTGGATATAAAACCATCTTTTCGGCTCGCTGTCTTTTAGTCTTCTTAGCACTATCCTTACGACATCAACCGTACTATCGGCTCTTAAGCTTACTTCGTGATTTGCATGATCGCTAAATCTAAGAAGTTGGGTAGGAGCTACGCTTAAGTGCTGATGGTGCGAAAAATAAGGCGTTACTATCTCATTAAAGCCGTTTTGGGTTAAAATTTCACTGGCTATACTTTCAACCTCTCGCTTAAGAGATGCGCTCTTGCCGAAATAAAGCCTGCTTCCTACCGGGATCTCATGCTCAAATATATTTGCGTCAAAATTTTTAAACTCCACAGCCCATCCTTACTCTAAATCAAGCAGCTTATCTCGCTTGGTTTTTAAATTTAACACAAGTTTAGAGATATCTTGCTTGCTGTCAAGATTTGTCAAAATATTCATGATTATATCGCTTATCTCTACATGAATGGCTACTTTGTGCGTATCTTCTATATGTTTTTTATAGACGTTTATCATCATAGCGGTATATTCTTTGGCGAATTCTTTGGTATCAAGTCTGCCTAAATTTGAAGCGCTTAGCATATCAAGCAAGCTTCTTATCCAAACTCTATGCATAACGGCTAAATTACACCACATCATATCATCTTCACTCAGTGCTCTTAGTTCTTTAAACTGCTCTGGAATTTGATAGTTATCCGACCATTTTTTAATGCTTTCAATCTTCATAGGAGGAGCTATATACCCGCCTTGAAGCTTTTGGTATCCGGCTTTTATGAGCAGTCTCATATTGCTTGAAGTCTCAACTCCTTTTGCAACCACATCCTTAGAAAATGCGTTTGAAAGAGATAGTATCGCACGAAGTATAATAAGACTATCGGCTCCGTTTACCGCACTTAAGCTTAAGTATTTTGAGACTTTTAGCTTATCGGCGTGAATGTCTTTTAAAATTTGAAGTGAAGCGGAATTTGAGCCGAATTCATCAAGCGCAAAGGTAACACCTTGTTCGGTATAAACCTCCAATGTTTCATCATCATCAGGCTGTTTAAAGGAATTTGAGTTGTTTATATTAAACTCAAGCATATGCAAATTCTCATATCCTTCTTCGACGATAATCTTAAATTTATCTATAAAATTCATCTTATAAAGAAGCTCAAGCGTTACATTTACGCTGACTTTTAAGTTAAGTCCATGCTCTTTTGCTAAAAATTCCTGATCTCTAAGCGCATTTTTTATATTCCAAATGACCAAATCATCGTATATATAATCTTTTGAAACAAGAGGCAAGATCTCTTCATGTAGTATGGAAACACTACTTGATTTCCATCTGACAAAGGACTCAAGAGCGGAAATTTTGCCGGTTTTTATCTCTATGATAGGCTGGTAAGCTATTTTAAACTCATTGTTTGCAAGGCTGGTTGAAATTCTATCGGCAACCGCGTATTTGTCTCTAAAATTTCTATCAGATTCAGAATCAAATATATAAAATTTGTTTTTGCCCGATAATTTTGACTGATACATCGCCCAATCGGCCTGCTCGATCAATGTCTCTTGCCTTATGTCCGCCTTTTGAGGATACAAGCTTACGCCTACGCTAACGCTTACTTTTAATTTTTTGTAATTTATGTATATATCTTTATTTGCCGCTTTTAGTATGCTGTTTAGTATCTCTTCGGCTTGCTTGTGATCGTATATGTCATTTACGATGGCTACGAATTCATCGCCACCAATTCTAGCTAATGTATCGTTTGCCTTTATTACGCTATTTATATTTCTGGTAACTTCTATAAGGAATTGATCGCCTATGCTATGTCCGTAAAGGTCGTTTATAGGCTTAAAGTCATCTATATCGATGTAGATAAGGGCTAATAAATTTTCAGACTGCGCCGCCGTTTTCATAGCCTCTTCAAGACGCTTTGAGAATAAAAATCTGTTTGGAAGCTTGGTAAGCGGATCGTAATAAGCGATTTGCTCTAATTTATCCTCTTTTGCCTTCATACTTGAAATATCTGAAAAAATAGCCAAGAAATACTCGATACTTCCGTTGCTGTCGTAAATTGCGCTTATGGTTAAAAACTCGAGATATTTCTCGCCGTTTTTGCGCTTATTCCATATATTACCGCTCCAATAACCGTTTTCAACGGCTTTTTTCCATAGATTGGAATAAAATTTATTATCATGCACGCCCGATTTTAATACGCTTGAAGGCTTGCCGATGATCTCTTCTTTAGAATATCCGGTAATATCACTAAAAGTATCGTTTATGTCTATAAATTTGCTATCCGTACCGACAAGCGCTATACCCTCTTTTGAATGCAAGAATAAATTTGAAACTATATTTTTATACTTATCGGCAATTAGCTTATAGTCTTTTGACTCTTTTTGAACGCTTATAGGAACGGATTTGTTTATATCCGCATACTCTACGCTTACCTTTTTAATAAGCTCGTTATTTATAAAATACCCTATGATTTCGCTGACGTTCTTGCCGTCATTTGAGATAAATTTAATGAAGATATTACAAGTAATGATCTCTAAATTTTTCTTTATAAGTCTGCAAGCTTGCAAAGACTCATACTCTTTTTTAGAAAAGTTAAGCCCAAAGAGTCTAAATTTGATGTTAAACTCGTTAAAAATTTTAATAAAATCCTCAGGATGAATAATATCTTTGAAACTAAAATTGCTATCAAGCATCTCTTCGATCTTGTATCCAAGTATGCTTTGCGTGTTTGAGGATACATTTATAATATCTTCTAAAAAGCCGTTTTTCCAAGATATGGTAAATACCGGAGAGTAGAAATTCGTCTCGTTTTCTTTCTTTAAATTCTCTCTCATCATATTTTCGTAAGTAACGTCTTGGATGACGCAAAAACCTATCTTGTAATCATTCACATCGATATTTTTTCTGCTTATGATGACATCTTTGATATCGCCGTTTGAAACTCTTTGCTTAGTTTCATAAACTATCGTATCGTCGATATTTCCGTGAGAGATGATGTTTATATCTTTTGACTCTATGGCATTTAAGGAATTTAAATTCTTACCAATCATCCCCTCTTGCTCAAGTCCGTAAAATTCCAAAGCTTTTGCGCTTGCTTCTATGATATCGCCTGTTTTAGCGTTGATTAGCAATATAACAAGAGGACCCTTCTTAAATAGATAGCCAAATTTCTTATCATGCTCAAGATAAGCTGTCTTTTTAACGTCAAAATCCTGATAAATTTTAATAATGCCGTTTATTATCTCGTTAAAATCGGTTATATGCTTAGTACTTACATACTGCTTAATATCCTCTTCATTTTCCATCTTTTTAATGAGTTTTTTAATCGAAAGAATAGGCTTTATAACCTTGTCTTTAGTAACTCTTACGTCGATAAAAATGAGCAACAGACAAGAGAATAAAAATGTAATTGATATCAGCAAAAACAGCCAGTTTGTGCCAAAAATGCTATCAAAAGAGCGATAAGTAACTATCGCCATATCCTCTTCAGGTATATATCTAATAAGATAAATATCGAAATTTTTTGAGCCAAAATCGCTGGTTTGTATTTCATTATTCGTAAGATAATCAGCCCTTACGCCGTAAAGATCAAATATGGTCTTTTGCTCAAGTACAAGATCTATATTTTGATGAAATAAAATTTTACCGTTGCCGTTTATGATAAAAGAGTTAGCCCCCTTATCGTCATAAGCTTGCGTAAGCTCTCCGTAGATAAAATCAAATTTAATCTCGGCAACTAAAATTTCGCCGTTTCCAAGATCTTTAGCGATAAATCTAGTCGGAATATCGCTTGTCGCAAAGCTAAATTTGGATTTATAAATTCCATCTACGAATTTACCCTCCCACGGCTTTGAAGCAAAAAATACTCTATAGTCTTTATTGATCTCGTTGCTTTTTAGAGTTGAAAATTCGACATTTCCATTAGAGTCAAGCACGTAAAAAGCGTGATACTCCTGTCTATTGCGAAAGGCATAATCAAGTATGGTTCCGGTATCGGAGCTATCAGAAACTATGTATTTTTGAAGTAGATCAAGCTCTGCGGCAACCGCTCTTGAGTGGGCGGTAATGACGTTTCTGAAGTATCTGTTATTAGCATATACGTTATCTTTTACATCGTCAAATTTCAGACTCAACCCAAAAGCGATAATGCAAAATATAGCAATAGTGGTCATAAAATTTGCAAAATAAATTTTATTTAAGATGTTAAAAGATAAATTTTTATTCTTGTGTAAAAACATTATTTTATACCAAATGCCCTAAAAACTATAATTAAATTTAATAAAAGAGTATTATATCGGATTTTTCTTTTTTTAATATAATTTAAACATTAAAATAAAAATGTAATTACTTAGGAATTGGCGAGAGGATGAGAGAATCGAACTCCCCACGAAGCGGTCAACCGCCCCGTCATCGGATTTGAAGTCCGCGAGCGCCACCAGATCGCTTTATCCTCCAAAGACTATCTGGATTATATCAGATTTATATAAATTTTAGTTTGAATTTTATACGATTTCAGGCAAATTATTAACGAGTTGTTTATGAAATTTAGATTTGTATTTATAAATTTATTTTTTGCACTGTTTTTAAACGGATGTTTAGAAATTTTTACTAGCATTCCGTCTCCGCTTACAGGACTAAACGTCTATGACGCATATCTCATCTCTCAAGACGAGCGAGGAATTTACGCAATAACAAAAGACAAAGTTATCAAAACAAAAATTCAAAGCAAAATTTTAGCCTCTTCAGGACTTAGCAACCTTGATATCGACGTAGAGAGCTTTTACGGCAACGTCTATCTAATAGGCATAGTGCCTGATATAAATCATAAAACAAAACTTATAAATTTAGCCAAAGACACCGCCGAGGTTGAAAAAATTTACACTTATATAAGATTTCCAAGCGACGAAAAAGAATGCGAAAGCAACCTAAACATAATGCTTGCGCTTAAAAATAACCTCTTTAGAGATAGCAAGATAAGCGGCACTAGCGTAAGGGTTAGCGTAGTGCAATGCAATGTCGTATTTACAGGCATAATAACCGATATCGAGCAAGAAAAACACGCCATCTGGTATGCTAAGCATATCGAAGGCGTAAATGACGTTTATTCTTTTTTAAGAGTTATGAAGTAAATTTAGCTTAACTCAAAAGCTAAATTTACTTACTTAACAACACTTTTTGCATAAAACGTATGAATAAGCGCAGGTAAAAGCACAAGCGCTCCAAGTAGCATCATAACCATAACCAAATCGGTAAGCAATCCAAAATAAATAGTCGGGATAAAGTTACTCGTAACCATCACGCTAAAGCCTAAAAATATCGCAAAGGAAGTATAATACATCGCGTAACCTATGCTTGCGTGCGAGGCTTTTATACTCTCCGCCACGCTCTTGCTTCGGCGTTCTTCGCGGTATCTATGGATATAATGAATAATATCATCCACACCGATACCGATACTTATGGAAGCTATAGTAATACTCATGATATCAAGCGGAATCGCTGCCGCGCCCATCACTCCAAAGACTACACAAAGCGGGATGATATTTGTGATAATGCTGATAATCGCAAGTTTTACACTCTTAAAAATAACGCAAAATATCATAAAAAGAGTTAAAACGACAAAACCGAAAGAATCAATCTGCGAGTAAATAAGGCTTTGAAGCATATTGTTATAAAGCACCATTGCGCCGCTTATCTCGACTTTTACGTTATCGTCCTTGGTTAAATTTACGATCTCGCTTTCAAGCGTTTTTAAAAACTCGTCTCGTCTAAGCCTCTCATCAGAGTCAATAGTCCTAAGCGAAAATCTGACTTGATTACCCGCGATGCTAACATAAGGGCTTAAAATGATATCTTTATAAATTTCAGGCATCTGCTCATACATAACGCTTAGCAAGAAATCATCAATCACTCCGTCGTTTAAAATTTCAATGATCTCTAAAAGCGTGCCAAGACTTGAAACCTTTCCGACAAATTCCTTGCCTTCAAGATGAGTATGCACTTTTTTTACGATGTTCATCTTATGACTGTTAAACCAATACTTAGCCTCGTTTTCATTAGCCTTAAACTCATCTTCAAATTCATCTTTCGCTTCGTTTACGCCTTCGTCTTTACTTGTGTCTTTAAATGTTATAAGCACATCCACAGGCACCGTGCCGCCGAGTTTAGTGTCGATTATCTGCATGCCTTTGTTGATCTCGGTTGAGCTTTTAAAATACTCAATAAAGCTATTTTCAACGCGAAGTTTTGAAATTCCGTAAATTCCAAAAGCAAGCATAAGTCCGCTTACGGCAAAAACGGCAAATTTGGATTTCAGAGCAAAATTTGCACAAATTTTAGTAAAGTTAAATTTGCTCTCAAACGTCCTAACGGGAGCGAGCTTATCAAGAAGAGAGACTACGCTACCAAATAATAAAAATGCAAGCACAAGCGAAATGGATATGCTTGTACTCATCATCACGCCAAGCATTATAACGGGTTTTATGTCGGAAAACGCAAGCGATAAAAAGCCGATAACGGTCGTAAATATTGCAAAGAAAGATGGCTGAAATTTATCCCTAAGCGTTAGATATACAAGCTGGTGCTGATTTAAGCTCGGCTTGGTTATAAAAAACTCCCTGTAGCTAACCGTTAAGTGAATCACAACCGAGATAGTAATGATAAGCTGAAGAGCTATGAAATTTGACGAGATAACCGTTATCTCCCAGCCCAAAAAGCCAAAAAGCCCTGTCGCAAAAATCACACTAATCGCGCATATAAATATAGGTAGCACGATCCAGCGAATTTGCCTAAAAAAGAGCCAAAGGCTAAATATCAAAAGCAAGGCGACGCTTATACCGTAAGTATAAAGATCTGATTTTACAAAGCTTACCATGTCGCTTGCGATCATATTTACTCCGCCTAAAAACAGCGTCTCATCGCCTCTAAATTTATCTATCACGCCTCTTATATGCTCTATACTAGCCTGCTCTTTTGCGCGCAATGAGTCTCGATAGGATTTAAAATCAATATTTACGCTTTTTAAATTTTGCTTATCGCCTTTGCTTAAAGTACCGTTTAGTTCTTTATTTAAGAGCAAATTTCTAGCGTTTAAAAGCTCCGTGTATCTTTTATCGTCTTTTAAATTTAAGATGATTGCCGTTGTTTTTAGATCCTTGCTTACAAGGGCGTTTGTATATAGCGGACTGCTTGCAAATTCCTGCTTCACGGCGGTTTTATTTATATCTTGATCTTCAAGAGTAGGAACTCGCTTTACGATATCGCTAAGCGAACCGCCTGAGCTTTGAAGCAAAGGGACATTTAGTATGGATACGACATTTTTAACAAGCTCGTTTTGCTCAAATTCGCTTGATAAATTTCTAATCTTTTCAAGCGTAACGTCATCTAAAAGCTCGTTTTTTGGAGTGTATGCTACAACTAAGTAGTTAGGGCTTGCATATCTTTTAGCAACATCCCTAAACAAAGCTAAGTCTTTATCGTTTTCAAGCAAAAGCGTCTCAGTGGAGGCATCAACGGCAAGTTTTGTGGAAAAATATCCAAAAACAAGTGTTAAAAGCAAGACTGAGACAATAACTCGCTTAGGATAAAAAACGATAAATTTAAAGATGGATTTCATTAAATTTACTTGCTATCCTCGGGTAAATTTACGCTTTCTAACCTTTTTAGCAAATCATCAAAGCTTCCGTTTTCAAGCAAGCTTCCAAACTGACTTCGATAAGTCTGAACTATACTAACGCCTAAAATATCAAGGTCGTATATAAGCCAACCGCGCTCTTTAGCGTCATAAAATTTATAGACAAAAGGATAGCTTTTGCCTTCGCTTACAACCTCGCCGTTTAGCCAGTATCTTTTATCGTTTGGTTTTGTGTGCTCTTTTAGATTTATCTCTTGGTCGTTATAGCTTAAAAGCTTATCTACATACGAGCTTTTAAGTCTTGTTTCAAACGCCTTGTCAAACTGCTGCTTTTGAGTATGACTTAAGGCGTCGTATCGCTTTGAAAGGCTTATTTTAGCCATTTGTTTATAGTCAAAAAATGGATCAAATATAGCAAAAATTTTATCGGCTTTTTGATCGTTGTTTAAACCCTTATCCTTTAAAATCGAAATAGCGTTTTTTGTTGCCGCCTCAACACTTGGCTTTATCTCACTCTCGGTTATAGCATAAAGTGAAACGCTTAAAAACAAAGCGCAAATAATTTTAAAAAATTTCATCTTATTCCTTTATCAAATAATTACGACGCTGTTCGTATGCATCGCGTAAAAACGGATATAAATCAACTGCGTCTTTTTTTAAATTTTCATAAGCATCAGGATCAAGCGACCATGAGTTGCCCCTTCTGTAAATTTGAATAACGCTCGCCCTTGAACTAGGATTTATATAGCTTATAGGATCGGCGAAATAATCTCCGGCTAAGCCCACTATATCGCGTAAATTTGAAGGTCCCAAAATCGGCAAAACCACGTGAAAACCGCTTCCGACACCCCAATATCCAAGAGTTTGTCCAAAATCTTCATCATGTCTTTGCAAATCATAGTATTTAGCCCCGTCGGTTAGTCCGCCAAAGCCTATTATCGTATTTGCGACAAACCTAAGCGTCTCTTCGCCCGCTTCTTTAAATTTAAATTGAAGCAAGTTGTTTACAAATCTAAGAGGAAATAAAAGATTATCAAAGAAATTTCCGGCAGCTTCTCTTGCGGGCTGCGGAACTACGTAGTTGTAACCTCTTATGGCGGGATTAAAAATATTTACGTACAAAAAGTCATTTACGTTTGTCATTACTCTATTGTATCCCGAAAGCGGATCAAACACCTCAGTCTTATCTTTGAATTCATCGTCGAATTCATCAATTTCATTTCCAAAAACCAAAACAAAACCAAGCATTAAAGATATAAAAATTTTCATAGCTTCCTTTCAAACTGCTAATATTAGCAAAATAATTATAACAAAATCAAAAATATTAAATTTTAAAGCTATACGAATTTATAAAATCTTGTTTAGATCGAAGTATTTGAGTTTTGCTTTAAGTTGCTTTTTATATATACTATTTTATACTTAAAAGCTTTTTTATATATAAACCGATTAAAGCTAGGATTACAATTAAATATATAAATATAATATAAGGGATAAGAAATGAAAGCAGATATAAGTTTAGAGTTATTTTTAGATAGCGGAGTGCCTGTTTTAACAAAGCATATAAATTTGCTAAAAGCGATTGACGAGACAAAAAGCATAACTAAAGCAGCCGAATTCGTAGGCATTTCATACAAAAACGCCTGGGATAGCCTAGATGCGCTAAACAACCGCTCGGATAAGCCTCTAATAGCCCGCATGCAAGGAAATAAAAAAAACAGCGGAAGCGAGCTAACCGAATACGGCAGAAAGATGATCAGCCTATATGAAGCTATGCTTGAGTCGCAAAAAATATTTTTAGAAAAAGTATGTGCAAACATAGATATCTCTACTGCCGAAATAGCAAATTTACAACGTATGAGTATGAGTTTAAGCGCTAGAAACCAACTATCGTGCGAAATAATTGAGATAAAAACAGGAGCGGTAAGCTCTGAAGTAGTAGCAAAACTCTCAAATGATGAAATTTTAAGAGCAGTCATAACCGTAGAATCCGAAAAGAGCTTAAATTTGCAAGTCGGCAAAAAAGTAGTATTTATATTTAAAGCCCCAAGCGTTATGCTTGCCAAGGACGAAAATCTAAATATAAGTGCGGCAAATCAGCTAAAAGGCAAGGTGATAGAGGCCAAAATCGGCTCGGTAAGCGCTGAAATAGTCCTTGAGATAAACGATCATCAAACCATCACCGCAATCATAACAAAAGATAGCGCAATGGAGATGAAAATAGGCGTTGGCGACGAACTAACAGCCTTAATTAAATCAAGTCAAATCATAATAGGAGTATAAAAATGAAAAAAACTTTCTTTTCGTTAGTTTTAGCGGCAATCGCGACTTTTAATCTAAACGCTGGCGAGATCAACGTCTTTGCCGCAGCAAACGTAACTTATGCGTTTGATGAGCTAAAGGCTGAATTTGCCAAGACAAATCCGGACACAAAAGTAAACGTAACGCTTGGCGGAAGCGGCGCTTTGACAACTCAGATCAAAAACGGCGCACCTGCTGACGTATTTATGGCGGCAAATATGAAATTTGTTGAAACTCTCGATGAAGCTGGCTTTTCTGCGACTCGTCCGATAGTTTATGCTCAGGGTGCGCTTGCGCTATTTAGTATCCGCGACATAGATTTTACAAAAGGCATCAAAGCGGTTGAGGGATTAAAAGCCGTTGCTATCGCACTTCCCGAGTCAGCTCCTTACGGCAAGGCAAGTATTGAAGCGCTTAAAAAAGATGGAATTTTTGATAAAGTTGAAAAAAACATCATCTACACAAAATCGATTTCAGAGGCTCTAAGCTCGGCTCTTAGCGCAGCAGACGCCGGATTTATCGCAGCTAGCGCGATGTATGATCCAAAAATGGCCAAGTATAAAGAGGGTAAAAATTTCATCCTAGTTAATCCTGCTCTTTACACTCCGATCGATCAAGGCGTAATCCTTCTAAAACGCGGCGAAAACAACCCTGAAGCCAAGGCGTTTTACGACTTTATCCTAAGCGAAAAAGCAAAAGAGATCTTTAGAAAATTCGGATACAACATATAATGATAAAGGCCCAAGTTTCAAATATAACCGGTAGCGAGGATGTAAATCTCTTTGAATTTACTTCAGGCGAGATGAAATTTTATATGCTTGGGCTTGAAAATTTAGATGAGTTTAAAATAGGCGATAGCGTAAAACTCGCCTTTAAAAGCTCAGACGTCATCATCGCAACGACTCCTTTGAAAAACTGCTCGCTTACAAACGAGATAAAAGCGACAATCTCAAATTTAACCAAAGGCAATATCACAAGCGTTTTGCATTTAAAGTCTTTAAATTTCGAATTTGAAAGCATAATAACGACAAAATCTTGCGAGAGGTTAAATCTTAAACAAAATGACGAAATTTACGCTTACGTAAAAGCCACTTCACTTTATATCAGCGATAAAAACCGTGATTGAATTTAGATGCAAAAAGACCTTAAACGGGTCTAGCGGACAGTTTTGCCTTGACATTGATCTAGATATCAAAAAGGGCGAAT
This sequence comes from Campylobacter sp. RM16188, assembly GCF_012978795.1. NCBI lineage: Bacteria > Pseudomonadati > Campylobacterota > Epsilonproteobacteria > Campylobacterales > Campylobacteraceae > Campylobacter > Campylobacter sp. RM16188. The sequence continues at coordinate 66,176 of NZ_LIWQ01000003.1, forward strand.
TCGTAGCACTTTACGGCAAAAGCGGAAGCGGCAAAACTACACTTTTACGCTTGCTTGCAGGCTTTGAAACCCCTGATAGCGGAGTGATAAAAGTTAAGGACAAATTCTTTTTCAATGCTGGCAAATCATTGCCGCCTCAAAAGAGAAATATAGGATTTTTGTTTCAAGATTACGCTCTTTTTGAAAATATGAACGTGCTTAAAAATTTGCTTTTTGCAAACAATGATTTAAAGCTTGCAAACCACTTGCTTGATCTGGTTGAGCTAACATCGCTTAAAAACGCTCAAATTTCAAAGCTCTCAGGCGGTCAAAAGCAGCGTGTGGCGCTTGCAAGGGCACTTATGCGAAAGCCTGAGATCATGCTGCTTGACGAGCCGCTTTCCGCGCTTGATATATCTATGCGCGAAAAGTTGCAAGACTATCTGCTTAAAATTCACCGCGAATTTGATATGACGACCATCTTGGTAAGCCACGACATAGCTGAAATTTATAAACTTACTTCAAAGGTATTCGTCCTGAGCGAAGGTGTAATAGAGCGCTGCGGAAGCGCCGGCGAGATATTTTTAAAGCACTCAAATTCTCAAAAGCTTAGCTTTCATGCCAAAATTTTAGAAATTCAAAAGCGCGACTGTATCTATGTTGCGATCACTCTTGTCGGACAGCAGCTTTGCGAAGTAGTCTTAAGCCATCAGGAAGCGGCAAATCTAAAAGCGGGCGATGAGGCTACGCTTAGCGCAAAAGCATTTGCGGCAACTCTTAGAAAAAGCAAAAGCGATGTTTGATATATCAAGTATTGATTTTACACCGTTTTATCTATCGTTAAAACTTGCTTTTGTCACGACGATTATATTGTTTTTTGCCACTCTGCCGCTTGCCTACTGGCTAAGCAGATCAAATTTCAAAGCCAAACCGATAATCGAGTCTATAGTGGCTCTCCCGCTTGTTTTGCCACCATCGGTGCTTGGATTTTACATGCTTGTATTTCTTTCGCCATACAATTTCTTTGGCAAATTTATGGAAGAAAATTTCGATATACGCTTGGTTTTTAACTTCTCAGGACTTGTTATAGCAAGCTGTATCTACTCGCTTCCGTTTATGTTTCAGCCGTTGCAAGCCGGGTTTTCAAGCCTACCAAAGAGCCTTTTTGAGGCAAGTTATTCACTGGGTAAAGGCAAATGGGCTACGCTTTTTATGGTTGCATTGCCAAATATCAAGCCTTCGCTTTTAACTGCGCTTATCGTTAGCTTTGCCCATACTTTGGGCGAATTTGGTGTAGTACTGATGATAGGAGGAAGTGTCGGTGATAAGACAAAGGTCGCAAGCATAGCCATTTACGAAGCGGTCGAGCTGATGGATTATCAAAAAGCGCATATTTACTCAGCGCTCATGCTCATAATCAGCTTTGCCGTGCTGTTTTTGGTTTATTTCTTTAACGCTAAACAGAAAAAAGCCTAAATTTTAAGCTCAAATTTTACTAATTGCAGCTTTACCCGCGCAGCTTTAGCGCAAATTTATGCTATCATAAAATCAAATTTAACAAGGATAAAGCATGAGCGTAAAAGATATAAACGGAAACGAAATTGATTTTTTAGAACTGATTAAAAATAAAAACTGCGTTTTAATCGTCTATCCCAAAATGGGCGAGAGCGGCAAATTCCTACCTGAAGAGCTAAAGCAGACAAAAGGCTTAACGGGTTGTACAAACCAATGCAAAGCTTATGAAGCTAATTTAAAAGAGATTGAAAAATTTGGATTTGAAGTTATCGCGCTTGGGGCTTTAAACGTAGCAAAAACGAAAGAATTTAAAGAGGCTTTAGGCGTGAATTTCAGCTTTTTCAGCGATGAAAATTTTAATCTTGCGGATAAATTAAATTTAAAAACCTTTAGCACGGGTGACGGAAAGAAATTTTATCACCGTCAAACTCTAATCATAAAAAAAGGCAAAATTTTAAAGCGATTTGATCTTGTAGCAAACCCCGAAGAAGACGCGCTAAATACTCTAAAAACTCTAGCTGAAATTTAAGAGGCGAACATATAAATCGCCTCTTTGTTTCTTAAGCTATTTTATCCAAGTAACCACATCGCTGATTTTGCGGCGATATTTTGGTGGTTGAGGATTTAGACGATATCCAAAAGGTATCATCACGGCGACACGCTGTTTGGTCGTATCAAGATTTAATACTTTATTTAAAGCGTCCGCGTCAAATCCTTCTATAGGGCAACTGTCTATACCGAGAGTTGCGGCTGCGGTCATCATATTTGCAGCGGCGATGTAGCACTGCTTGCTTGACCAGTGATATGTAAGTTCGTCGTCATTTTTGAAATTTGCAGTTAGAAAATCTTGATAAAATTTCTCTCTTTGAGCGATTAGCTCAGGTTCCTTATCAACTCGTCTTGCGATGATCTTTTTTATGTATTCGTTTCCCGGTTTTACTTCAGATATCTTTGCCAGTATCACAAGAAGGTGCGAGCAAGAGGTCATCTGAATCTGATTCCAAGATACTTCACGGATCTTTTGTCTTAAATCCGCATTTTGCACGACAAGAAAATCCCACTGCTCAAGCCCTGTCGAGCTTGGGCTAAGCCTTCCGGCTTCTAAGATAAGATCAAATTCATCATCGCTTATTTTTTTATTTTCATCAAAAATTTTGCAAGCGTGGCGAAAATTCATAGCTTCTAAAAAATCCATACAAACTCCTTTATAAAATTTACAAAATCATATAAAAAAGGTATTGATTTCTAGCTTAATGCTAAAAGGCTAAATAGATGAAAATTAAGTTTAAGAATATAAATTTAATCTATCCATTTGACTACATCGCTCATTTCACGGCGATATTTTGGCGGTTGAGGATTTAGACGATATCCAAACGGCACAATGATAGCAACGCGATGTTTAAGTGGATCAATTCCTAAAATTTTACCCACCTCATCACGCTCAAAGCCCTCCATCGGACAACTATCTATGCCGATACTTGCAGCGGCATTCATCATATTTAGCGCAGCGAACAAGCACTGCTCATGAGACCACTGAAAAATTATCTCGTCGTTGTTTTGAAGCTTTTGATGAAGTCTCATCTTGTAAAATTCCTCTTTAGCCATACGATCTTGCTCGGAACTAAAAGCAAGACGATCAATCATCTTATCGATATACTCGCTTCCGCTTTTTAATTCGGCAATCTTAGCAAGCACGACAACAAGATGAGAGCAAGTAGTTATCTGAGGCTGACCCCATGATTTTTCTTTTATCTTTTCACGCAAAGCTTTGTTTTGCACTACAAGAAAGTCCCACTGCTCAAGTCCGAGCGAGCTTGGACTAAGTCTGCCCGCCTCAAGGATGAACTCAAAATCAGCTTTTCTGATCTTTTTATTTTCATCAAAAATTTTGCAAGCGTGGCGAAAATTTATGATTTCTAAATAGTCTTTATTGTTCAAAGCGTCCATGTAGTCTCCTTATCGTAGATAAATTTACGCGATGAGTTGATTATCTTTTAAAAAGTTTAACCAAGGCAGGCATGATTAAATTTCTATCTATGAAGCTTATCAATGCGTCAGCGATTCTGCCTTGGTTTATAAATTTAAGCTCGTTTGAGACATCAAATCCGGGATCGTTTAAAAGCAGTCTTAATTTAGCCTCTTCAAGCCTTAATCGTTTTTTATTGCTATCTCTTCCTTCAAGCATAGATACTACTACGCTTAACTTTTCTTTTGTCATTTTGTTTTCCACAGCGCAACCCTATAAAAAATAAATGCCGAAATAAAAGCTATACAAGCGGTAGTCAAATATGCCGCAACTTCGTTAAACATCGAAACTAAGAGTATGTTTAGCCCTATGAGGAAAAACACAAATCCTATTATCGCTAAAATATGCGCCACCACAAGTATCAAAAAGCTATCGGCACTCTTAAAAAAAGAGTGCCTGATATCATCTGCTTGGGCTTCTACTAGCTCTGCGACAGAGACTAGGAATTCAGATATATTTGCCATTATTTTTTAAGTATCCAACCTATTAAAAACCCAACACCTGCGGCTATCGCAACGCTTTTAATCGGATCTTCTTTGATCGTATCATTTACGGTTTCTATACCGTCTTTGCCTTTTGCCTTAAGATCGTCGATGTATTTTTTGATCTCTTCGGTATCCAAGTGATCTAAAATTTTATCTTTGCCGGCTTCAATCTGCTTGGCTCCGATATCTTTTATAGACTTAACTATATCTTTTAGATCCGTTTTTAGCGAATCGATATCTTTTTTTAAACTCTCTAAATTTAAATCTTGTGCAGCCATTTTACATCCTTTTATTTGAAATCTTTCAGACTTGCCGTGCATTCAAAACAACAAATCCTTAAGTTTCACTTTACAATAGCTTTGATAACACTTATTAAATCAAAACAAAATTTGAACATATTCTAACCGCAATTTAACAAAAAGAAACAAATTGAAAATTTAGGATTTTAAAAGAGGGATTTGAGCGGTCAAAATTCGCCGCTCAAATTTAAATTTTTAATTACATTAAAGGATTGTCAAGCTCGACAACTTCTACTTTGCCGTCTTTATGAGCTAGAGTAAATAAGCTATCTCCCTTTATGGCAAGTCCTGATATATCACCGATCTGAGGCATCTCATAAGCGTCAATAATCTTTGCACTTGCAAGATCGATCACAAGCAAGGTGTTGTAGTTTTTAGAGTATGCTAAGAATTTACCGTCAGTTATATCACCTGCCGTTACGTAATAATCCTTAATATCACGCTTTTCTTTAAGAGCAAGCGAGGAAGTGATGATAGTTTCGCCGCTTAGCAATCTATCTTTAGTATCAACTTTTATAAGTATCATGCCTTTAACACGATCATTTGGCACGGATATCATATACATAAAATTGCTGTTTTGATCCTTGCTTAGAGTTAGAATGTATTGTTTTTTGGCTCTTATAGTAAGAAGTGCCGGACGATCGGTATGCCAAGGCATCTCAAGTCCTCCGGTGGTCTCGCGGAACGTTACCCACTCTTTATAAGGATCAATCTTGTCTTTTGATACTTGTTTCACTGCAAAAATCGTCTTATTAAACCCTGAAGTTACTAACATATCGCCTACGAAAGTTGAAGCGACTGATTTTTTGATATTTCTGCCGTTTGGCTTATCTATGATGGCATGAGCTATCTCTTTGAAATTCGCATCGGTAAAATAAACACTTCCTTCGGTGTTTGAGATACCGAATACATCGTCTTTAGCGTTATAAGCAAGTCCTGATGTAACACCCTTGCCAAAAATTCCTTTTGTAGTAAACGGAAGCGGGAAGCTATTTTTAACAGCTATGGCAGGTTTTATATCCATAAAAGCACCGTCTTTAGCGTTTACGCTAAATTTAATGCTCTTTTCTTTTGGTTCGCCAGCTATAAACGGATCCTCAACTACGTTTGAGCCTGTAAATGAAAACGGCTTTTCAAATCTCTTCCAAACGCCTGCAGTCCAAGTGTTATTTAGGCTTATTCTTTCAGGGCTTCCCTTACCGCTATATGGAGGGTATCCTGCCGAAATAAGCGCTTGAACCGCGTTTGAAAGAACTACGATAAGGCTAAGTGCGATAACGAAGCTTGAGTATTTAGAAAGCGGTTTTATACGAGTATGCTCTCTTGATATATCTTCGGCTACTACTTTATCTTTTGCAAATAGCATGAAAATTCCCATTACGACAACCACAACCCAATATACTAAAATTCCCCAAGTATAGGTGTGAGCGCCGAAAATATCTCCGCCAAAGCCCATACCGACATCTCTATACACACTAAAGCTTGCATGACGAAGCGTCATAAATATACCGTAAGCCGCCGCAAATAAAATAGCCGCGATATATCTTGCTCTAAGTCCGTATCTAAGTATCAGGATCCCTGCTCCTCCTACTACCACCATACCCATTCTCTCCCACCAGCAAAGCGTGCACGGACCTTCGCCGATCACATATCCAAGATAAAAATTTGCGATTCCAACAGGTATAGCAAGCACTAAAAGTACTGCCGTCGCCATAAAAAAGTCAAAATTCTTTTCGTTAAAAAATCCCACTTTTCACCTCCTAATAAGCCGCATAAGGTAGCAACGACGGCCAACTAGCGATAAAAAACATAATAAAGCAAACCGCCGTACCAAGCACGAACGCACCAAACGCAAGCCCCTCTTTTTCAGGCTTCTTCCAAGCAATAAAAATAGAAAGAGCAAAGAATAAAAATCCCAACAATTCCATATTTATTGTCTCCTTTCTTAATATTTTTAAAATTAACTTGCTGATTTTATTTTAAATTTATTTATATCTTTCTTAAAGAGCTTCTCTTGTAAAAGATATACTTTAATTTCATATTTTAATATCATAATCTTGTATCATTTTATAATAAAATACGCACTAAAAAGAGTATTTTATAATATAAATTTCAGATATCAAGACAAAATTTATAAGCATTAACGGTTTTAAAGTTTATATTTTGATTATGAATATCAATAGTTTTTAAATAATAGTGGGGTATGATATATATTTTAAATTAACATATTTATTTCATAAATTTTATATTATATTTCATATTAAACTTAAAATATTATATATTAGTTACTACTTTTCCGAGTTAAATTTGCCACAAGACCGACAAGAGGATAAATTTATTTCAGGATACCAAAAGCGATAAAGATATATACAAAGTCTAAAGTGGCATTAAACCAATCTGATACCGCAACTGCCGCTTTTTACTACGCCAACTGTTTGGCTCATCTCATATCCTGCTTCTTTTAGTCGTTTAAGAGCCAAAACTGCATGTTTTTCACTAACTGCAAGCAAAAGTCCGCCTGAAGTTTGAGCGTCGTAAAGCAACATATCAGCCTCCTTGCCGCTTACAAATTTACTAGCAAATTCGCGGTTTTTATAACTTCCCGCAGGCAAAAGTCCCATCGCTGCAACATCCTTGGCACTGGATAAAATCGGGACTTTATCAGCAAGAATTTCAAAGCTTATATCAGCTCTTAGCATCTCGCTCAAATGCCCTAAAAATCCAAATCCCGTTACATCAGTCGCCGCATTAACGCAAATTTCGCTCATCGCCTCTACTGCATAAAAATTTAGCTGAGCCATATAGCTAGCAGCCTCTTTGATTTGATCCAAATTTAGCATATCGGCTTTTATAGCTGTGCTTAAAGCTCCCATTCCAAGCGGCTTTGTAAGGATCAGCAAATCACCCTCGCAAGCCGTATTATTCGCCCAAAATTTATTCGGTCTAACGCTTCCTGTTACGCTAAGTCCGTAATACATCTCTTTGGTCTCTATCGTGTGCCCGCCCACAAGAGCGCCGCCGCACTCACGCACTTTACTTAACCCGCCTTGCAGAATTTCGCTTAAAATTTCAGGCTCAAGGTTGCAACTATCAAAACCGACGATATTTAATGCGTTTATTACCTTTGCGCCCATTGCAAATATATCGCTTAGCGAATTTGCCGCGGCAATCTGCCCATAAAGATACGGATCATCCACAACAGGAGTTATAAAGTCAAGTGTCTGCACAAGCGCAAGCTCGTCGTTTATCTTAAATACGCTTGCATCCTCGTTGGTGTCTATGCGAGTAAGCAAATTCGGATGGGCCAGATCAAGCTTGCCGATACTTTTGTTGAGACCCGACGGGTCCAGTTTGGCAGCTCAACCCGCAGCGGATACGAATTTAGTGAGTCTTTTATCGTTATACATCATAGCTTTATCACATCGTATTTATCAAGCAAACTCACGACTTCATACGCGTTTGTCATCTCGCCGATACTTAATTTATCAACTAGTTTATAAGCCTCCAAACAGCTTCCGCAACTTAGAATTTTTACGCCTGCTCTTTCAAGCTCTTTTAGAGGAGTAAAGCTGACGTGTCCGCGGTCAGTCGTCATTTTAACTGCGTTATTTACGCAAATCACCGCATAAGGCTTGGTTTCAAGCTGAAGAAGAGCGCCTATAAATTTACTCATAAGTCCTACGCCCACGGCTCCGCTTCCTGCGTGCTCTTCGTTTATATACACAACTTTGCCTGCCTTGCTGGGAGTTTTGCAAAGAAATTCATCAAAATTTTCACTCTTTATCTCAGCCCCGCTTTTAACGGCTCTAATTATCACTTCATCATTATCTTCGGTCATAGTAAATTTGATATTTTGAGAAGTTAAAAAGCGACTGATATTTTCTTTTGGAGCTACGGCATTTACTAAAATTTCTAAAATTTCGCCGTTTTTTAGCTCATTTAGCGCGTTTTTCGTGTTTATAACAGGCTGCGGACACTCTAAATTTCTACAATCTATTTGCATATTTTTCCTTTTTACTGTCTCTTCAAACCGGCTCTAGCCGATAAACCTTGAAGCTTAGAAGTGATTATAACATTTTAAATTTTAAATAGTTAAAAGAGATTTGTGAATTTTATTAGAAATGATTTTAGAAGTGACGGCGCCCGGGTTTATTGAGCGCCTTTTGTGGTTGTTATTTGTTGATAAAGTTTTTCTCAAGCCATTCGATAGCTTTTGCTTCGCTTTCGAATTTTCCGCTCTTTGCAACTTGATTTTGACCCTCATAGAAGCGAATTCTGATACCGTCTTGAACGCTATCAACTTTTACTCTGGTGATCTTATCTTTGTTAAGATAGACTCTGTCGTTTAGTTTGATATACATATTTTCTCCCTTGTATAAATTTGGTTATTATTTCTCTTCTTTTTTTATAAACAGCTCTTTAAAGCGCTTGTTTGCATACTCTTCGATATCGGCTTGAAGCTGCTTATAGGCGTTAATAAGCTCATAAGCTCTTTCATTTAGCGTAGTTCCCGCGTTATCCCCGCCGCCTTGCTTTGTGTTTACAAGATCTTCTTTCATATTTTTTTGTAAAATTTGCAGGTGATTCCAGCATTTTTTATAATTCATTCCTAAAATTTCAGCCGCTTTTGAGATCGAGCCCACTTGAGCTATTACTTCAAGAACTTCGGTTTTACCTTTGCCAAAGATTAATTCGCCTTCTGCGTTTTCTATCCATGTTTTAGTTTTTACTACCATTTTCTTGCCTTTTTTTTCTTTAAAACAGCCTAGTTTGCAGTACTTGACATCTATTTTATAATCTTTTAAAGTTGAGCGAATTTTCTTTAAGCCGACCCCTTGCGCCGCATTTCTTCCATCGGCGCAAAATATTCTTCTTTTATCATCCAAAAACGGCTCAAGCTTGGACAAAACCTCTACGCTTCCACTATCACAATCAAGCTTTCCAAACTGTCCAAGCTCGCAGTTATCGATCTTAACACCGATATCCGTAGCTATCTTGCCAACTTCTTCTATAGGTGTGTTTGTCTTGGCTGAAATTTTAAAAGCCGAACCGCAATCAAGTCTACCGTTTGAATTCAGCAGATCATTTATCAAATTTTCGACCTCTTTACTCATCCTATAATCCTCTCAAGACCGCTATAAACGTTCATATTTTCACCCCTTGCAAATCCGCAAAGAGTAAGGTTAAATTTACGCGCTATCAGCACTCCAAGGCTAGTCGGAGCCGTTCGAGAAATAAGTGCCGGCACTCCATGCATAACGGCTTTTGCCACCATTTCAGAGCTTAATCTTCCGCTAACCATCAAAAACGTCTTGCCAAGATCAACTCCTGCTAAACAGGCCTTGCCTACGGCTTTATCAATAGTGTTATGCTGAGCGATATCCTCTCCGATAAAGAAAGTATTTTCATCCACATAAAGCTTTGCCGTATGCACACAGCCCGTCATCTCATAAAGCTCGCACTGCGTGTAAAACTGTCCCATCTGCTTTAAAATTTCATCTTTTTTAAATTTGACATCGGCTTTTACGACTCTTGCCGCCATCGCCTCTGGATCGATGTTGGCGGTTTGTCCTCTACCGCATCCGCTTATGATGATAGCTTCTTCATCAAAGCGCTCCATACTCTTTTCATTTACTTTTGCGGCTATTTTGACCATAAGTCCGTCATCCTCAAGCCTAACTTCGCTTATATCTTTTGGACTAGCTATTATATTCTCGCTTATAAGATAACCTACGGCAAGTGCTTCTTGATCCACAGGTGTCGCCATCATAGCACCGAAGCGTTTGTCGTTGATCTGAATTTCAAGCTTGATCTCACGAACCAAAATATCATCTTTTAAAATTTGCTCATCACCTTTAAATTTAGTGATTTGCGTAGTATAAATCGGTTGCATCGACTTCCTTTAAATTTTAATAAAACATAGTTATTCTATTAAAATTTACATTTGAATTGTATTAGATTTTAACTTAAATAAAGCATAAAACTTAAACTTATTTTATATCGTAATATTGGGTATCTTGAAGCTATTTGTTATGATTTTTTAGCACATTTCTTAAATTTTAAATTTAAAGGGAATTTGAATCCAAATTCCCCTGTTTATAAATTTTAAATTTGACCTTTACTTTGAAGCTCTTTATACCAATAGCTATGAAGTATAGCCACCTCTTCTTCCTCTTTATAGCCCGTAACCATAGACCAAATCGCTCCGTGAATAGCGATTGCAGCCATATAGATATGCACAAAGAAGAAAGTAGCGCAAACTATACCAAGTATGTTGTGGATGATAGCTGAAAGTCTAAGAACCTCTATCTGACTCATTCCAAGCCAGCCTGCAACGTTTGGAGTTGAGAAGTCTAGGAAATACATCGATGCTCCCGTTGCTATCATGACAAGACCGCCGGGAATCGCTATCCAATACCACGCCTTTTGACCGGCGTTAAATTTACCCGCAGGTACAGGTCGCTTAACCTTTGAAAGATAACCGCCCACTATCATCATCCATTTGATGTCATAGATCGCAGGAAGCATTCTTTTTGTCCAGTAAATCATCATCGGAGGCACGGAAACCGCAAAGATAATAGTTGCTATACCGTGCAAATTCTTACAGACTCTAACAAAAGTTCCGCCACCAAACAGATCGCCCCACATCATGATTATGCCCGTTGGGACAAGCACTATCCAAGATACCGCCGCAAGAGCGTGAGATACGCGCTCAATCACTCCAAAAGCGTAAATTTTCTTTCCGTCATGGCTAAAATGCTTTGGACCTATGATCAAAAAGTGAAGAACAAAGGCAAACACAACGGCGGCAAGTATAGCAACTACGCCAAACGCGAAATAGTCATTTCCTTGGATAAAAGTAAAAAGCGGACCGAAGCCGTCTTCGTAAGGCTTGATGTTTTCTACTCTACCAGCAGCCCATATGTTGCTATCATATTGATTGGTGCTGGTTGCAGAACTAGCCATCAAAGCTCCAAAAGCCATAGAAAGAAAAACAAAAATTCTTGTCATACTCTATCCTTTGTGTAGTAAGCGATCTTCCAAGAAGGCGATTCTTTGATATTTTTTACACCGTATCCTCTTGCGCTTACTCTATCTTGATAAATTTGCTCAATTATATCAGATTCTCCCACAAGCAAAGCTTTAGTAGAACACATAGCCGCACAAACAGGAACTTTACCCTCAGAAATTCTGTTTTGTCCATACTCTTCGCGCTCATGTTCGCTATTTGTAGGCTCAGGACCTCCGGCGCACATCGTACACTTATCCATAGAACCCTTAACGCCAAATACGCCGCTTTTTGGAAACTGAGGAGCACCAAAAGGACAAGCATACAAGCAGTATCCGCAGCCTATGCAAATTTCTTTATCATGAAGAACGATTCCGTCATTTCTTATATAAAAACAATCAACAGGGCAAACCAAAGAGCACGGAGCGTCTTCGCAGTGCATACAAGCAATAGAAGTCGAAACCTCTTTGCCAACTACGCCCTCGTTTAAGGTTATAACACGGCGGCGGCGAACTCCCATAGGAAGCTCATGCGCTTCGTCGCACGCTACCGAACAACCGTTACAATCGATACATCTATCATCATCGCAATAAAATTTAAGTCTTGTTATCGCACTCATCTTACGCCTTTTCTATGCGGCATAAACCGCCTTTTGTCTCTGGAATTTGAGTAACTATGTCATAACCATAGTTTGTTATCGTATTTGCGCTTTCGCCCCAAGCGTATGGTTTGGTTCCTTCAGGGAAATTTCCCGTCATATCAACACCTTGCATAACGCCTGTAAAGTGAAACGGCAAGAATATCATACCAGGAAGAACCGAATGTACAAGTCTGGCCTTAACCTTGATCTTAGTTCCTTCAGGAGAGTGTATCCACATCATATCGCCGTTTTTAAGCTGATATTTTGCCGCAAGATCAGGGTGTATATCACAAAACATCTCAGGGGTTAAACGAGCCAAATACATACTGGCTCTATTTTCCATTCCAGCACCGTTTAGGTTTACAAGCCTTGCGGTGATCAAATTTATAGGGAATTCTTTAGCAAAATCCTTGCTTTGTTGTAAGCTCTCGTATTTTGTAAATACGCGGTAGTGATTTGGCTTATCTTTAAAGCTTGGATACTTCTTAGCAAGATCCGTTCTTGGAGAGTGAATCGGCTCTCTGTGCATAGGAATTTGATCTGCAAATGTCCACACGACAGCTCTTGCTCTTGCGTTTCCGTAAGGAGCGATGCCTTTTTGCATACACTTTTCAGCTATTATATTGCTATCGTCAGTCGCCCAAGTAGCTCCCATCTTGGCTTTTTCTTCTTCTGTTAAAGTAATACCCAAAACAGACTCTATATTCTCTTTGGTAATCTGAGGATATCCGCCTTTTACTACCGAATCCACAGGCGCAGAGCCGTCGGCTGCAAGTTGATTTACGCCGTTATGTTCTAAACCGAAGCGATTTCTAAAGCCCATACCGCCTTCGGTTACAGACCTGTTTATATCGTACAAATTTGGACTTCCGCAGTGACTTGTAGTCCAGCAAGGCCACGGTAACCCGTAATATTCGCCCTCTACAGGTGTGCCCTTTTTACCCATAAGAGTTTTTTCATCAAATTTATCCCAGTTTTCTTGATGTTTTTTCAGTCTCTCAGGAGTCCAGCCTGTAAGTCCGATACTTTTTACTATGCTTGCAATTTCTCTAGTAGCAGCTTCAGGCCACTCGATATTACCGTTTTCATCACGGATAGTTCTGGTTAGTTCGTCATAAAATCCTATGCGCTTAGCAAGCTCAAATAAAATTTCTTGATCCTGCTTACTTTCAAACAGAGGCTCAACCGCTTGAGATCTCCATTGACCGCTTCTATTGGTAGCTACAACCGAACCGCTTGACTCAAACTGAGTTGCAGAAGGAAGTAAGAATATATTATCTTTTTTGTTTGTTATGATACCCGCTTCATTTACGAAAGGATCGGCTAGTATTAAAAGCTCAAGATTATCAAGTCCTTCTTGAACCTTTACTTGCTGAGCGGTAGATGTGATACCGTTTCCTATTACAAACAGCGCTTTTAAACTGGTTCCTGCATTATCTATCGGATCGTTTCCGTTCTTTCCGTCAAGCGGTCCCGCCCACCAGCGAGCAAGAGTAAAGCCCGGTTTAAACATCCACTCAGGTTTTACGAAATTTCCTTGCAGCCACTCGTAATCAACCTTCCACATCTTAGCAAAATATTTCCAAGAGCCTTCATTCTTAGAATAATATCCAGGCAAGCTGTCAGGAGCGTTTGCCATATCGCTTGCGCCTTGAACGTTATCATGTCCGCGAAGGATGTTACATCCACCGCCGCTTACGCCCATATTGCCAAGTATTAGCTGAAGTATAGGAGCTATACGAGTGTTTGAGCTTCCTATAGTATGCTGAGTTAGACCCATAGCCCAGACAACAGAGCCCGGTCTGTTTTTAACAAAAACTTCCGTTATCTCTTTTAGCGTGCTAGCTTTTACTCCCGTTACATCTTCAACAACTTCAGGAGTCCATTTTTTAGCCTCTTCACGGATAAGATCTATACCGTAAGTTCTATCTTCTATGAATTTTTTATCTTCCCAGCCGTTTTCAAAGATTAAATGCATCATTCCATACATAAACGGTATGTCCGTTCCTGGACGAATTTGAGCGAAATAATCGGCTTTTGCCGCAGTTCTTGTATATCTAGGATCTACAACTATTAGCTTAGCTCCGTTGTTTTCCTTAGCTTTTAAAAAGTGTCTAAATCCCACAGGGTGATTAACTGCCGGATTTGAGCCTATTATAAATATAGATTTCGCGTTTTGGATATCTCCAAGGTGGTTTGTCATAGCGCCGTAACCCCAAGTATTCGCCACACCGGCGACTGTTGCACTATGTCAAATTCTAGCTTGATGATCCAGGTTGTTCGTTCCAAACATAGCAGCGAATTTGCTTATATAGTAGCTTTGTTCGTTGCTAACTTTGGCAGAACCAAGAAACATCACTTGCTCCGGATTTTCCTCTCTATATTTTTTAAGTTGAGCACCTATTCTGTCAAGCGCTTCTTCGTAGCTTATTCTTTTCCACTTTCCGTTTTCTTTAACCATAGGGTATTTAACGCGACAATGAGAGCGAACCATATCGATCATATCGCTGCCCTTACAGCAGTGTCCGCCTGCACTTACAGGGTGGTCTTGAGCTACTTCTTGACGAACCCAAACGCCGTTTTCAACTTCTGCTATAACTCCGCATCCTACAGAACACGCCGTACAAACGCTTTTTACAATTCGAGAATTAGAAAATGGATTTTTCATCTCCTCGTTGCTTGCCTCTCTAGTTACTCCGCTCGCGGCAAGTCCGCTAACAGAGCCAATAGCCGTAGCAAGCGATGCCATCTTGAGAAACGATCTACGACCGATTCTGTTTGGCGCAAGTGTGCTAGGTGTATTAGCTTGCGACATATATTTTCCTTTTTTAAAATTTCTTAGATTTTATTAGTTTGCTTGTTTATAATAAAATTCCCAAGTTTTGCTTCTTGTATAAAGCACCTCGTTTTTCTTACTCTTTCCGCTTTTTAAATTTGAGCCGGCTGCATATGCCGCCCCTGCGGAAGCTACGGCAACGCTACCTGCAACGCCGAGCTTTTTTAAAAACTCTCGTCTGTTTTTCTCCATCAAATCTCTCCTTGTGATTTTAGTTTTCTAACTCTATTTTTCTCTCGTCTAATCATCTCAGAGCGTGCAAGCCCTGAGCTTTTTTTACTAAGTTCACTATCGTTGATAGGTCTTGGCACATCATAGTAGATTCTTTCAAACTCTATGAAATTTCTAAGCAAAATTGCAACGTCTTTATAGATTTCAGAAGCATCATGCATAAATAGCTTATCGCAAAATTCATCTATGCAAGGGTTTATAATATCTTTAAAAAGCTCAGCCGAAATCTCTTCATACTCGCTTTTTCCACCTATCACTCTTTGTATAAATTCGCTCATAAGCGTAAATACAAACCCTACGCTATCTTCGTTTTCTTTAAATTTCTTCTCATCTCTTCTAATATCCGTTTTTAGAAGCAGTTTTTTGATCTCAACACAGGCGTTTCCGACCTCATAGCCCTCATCATAATACGAAAATGTATTTCTAAGCGGTCTTGGCGGAGAGTGAAATATATCATCATACTCCTGCACTACGTTTTGCGGATTAGGCTTACTAAAATTTAAGCTAAGCCTCATAGCTGCGGCATTTGACTCCTCGTCCAAACTGGCTGTGCTAATAAGCCCAAGCATCTTGCTTACGCCGTCAAACCTATCCTCTTTAAAGCTAAATGCAAAAAGCCTTGAAAACAGCGAATAGTAAAGCGCTCTAGCAGCAGCTATATCAGAAGCGTTCGCCACAAAAAATCCTTTTAAATCATCTAGTCATCGAGCTCTCACGCTTTTTGACAATGAAACTATACTACCAAAAAGCTTAGCTAATATACTTAAAAAAATATAAATTATAAAAATTAAAGTTGCCTTAAATATGCCTTAACAGCATAATGTTTAAATTGCGAATTTTGGGTAATCTTTATAAAAATTTAAGGAGATAGGATATAGTGTATTTTGATAACAACCAAAGCAAAATTTAAACTTTGGCAGTTATCAAAAAATGTTGAATTTGAAAAAATTTAAGGACTAATTTCGTCTTTTATACTCTTCGTAACCAAATTCTCTAAGCGTTTTTATCTCGCCGTCTTTTGTCAAAAGGAGCAAATCAGGCAGCTTAATGCCGTTAAAAGTCGTATTTTTTACGATAGTGTAGTGAATTTGATCTTCAAATATCACTCTATCGCCAATCTTAAGCTCTTCATCAAATTTATATTCGGCATTGCCGGCATCAATTCCGACGATATCGCCTGCAAGACAAGTATTGCCGCCAAAGCGATAGCTAAATTTGCCGTTTTTACTCTCGTTTCTAACGGCGGGTCGATAAGGCATTAGTATAGTATCTGGCATATGCGCTTCTGCGGAAGTATCTAAAATAGCGATATTCTTTTCGTTTTCTACGATATCAAGCACGCTTGAGATCAAAAATCCAGTCTGCCAGCCGACCGCTTCTCCGGGCTCAAGATAGACCTCAACGCCGTATTTTGCACGGAAATTTTTAATCAAATTTACAAGAAGTCGGGCATTGTAATCTTTTCTGGTTATGTGATGTCCGCCGCCGAAATTTATCCATTTCATCTTAGGTATAAACTCGCCGAATTTCTCCTCAAACGCCATAAGCACAGTCTCTAAGCTCTCGGCGCTCTCCTCGCAAAGCGCATGAAAATGAAGTCCCGTGATGCCATCAAGCAGATCCGCTCTAAAATTCTTAGCCGTTATGCCTAAACGGCTAAATCTACCGCATGGATTATACATATCAGTAGGCGCAACCGAACTTTCAGGATTTACTCTAAGTCCGCATTCAACTCCGCTTCTTAAGGCTTTATCTTTAAATTTTTGCCACTGATTAAAGCTATTAAAAACCACATGCTTTGAGATAGCCAAAATTTCATCAAATTCCTCATCTTTAAAGGCCGGGCTGTATGTGTGAATTTCGCCTTTTACAAAATCATTTGCAAATTTCGCCTCATGAAGTCCGCTGCAAGTGGCTCCATCAAGATACTCGCTTACGATATCCATCACTCCGCTTAATGCAAAGCCTTTAAGGGCTACTAAAATTTTAGCTCCGCTTTCATCTTTAACACGCTTTAAAAGCTCTAAATTTTTACGCAACAAAGCCTCTTCGCAAACATAAGCCGGAGTTTTTACGGTATTTAAAATTTCATTCATTTTTATCTCTGGTTTTATAAATTTTTGATTATAAGTATATCCAAATTTAATAATTTTAAGTAAAATGGCGAAAATTTTAAAAAGGATATTTATGGTAGAGGTTGAATTCTTAGGACCTATAAAATTTGAAAACATAAAGCTTGAAGCCTCAAATTTGGGCGAGCTAAAGGACGCTTTAAAAGGCTATCATGAGCTTGAGCTTAGCGAGTGGCTTAAAATTTGCGCAGTAGCCGTAAATGACGAGATAATTAGCGAGCTTAGCACTCCTCTTAAAGACGGGGATAGAATTTCTATCTTACCGCCTGTTTGCGGAGGCTGATATGCAAATTTATGAAGGAAGTTTGGACGTAAATCAAATCACAAATTCTTGGTACGATGAGTTTAAGGATAAAAACTGCGGAGCTTTGATAACTTTTGTGGGTATCGTGCGCGAAGAATGCGGTATAAGCGCGCTTAGCTTTGATATATATGAGCCGATTTTAGCTAAATGGCTAAAAAAATGGGAAGAAAAAGCCGCAAAAGAAAACGCTTATGTCCTCTTTGCTCACTCAAAGGGCGATGTAGCGGTACATACAAGCTCGTATGTAGCAGGAGTCGTAAGCCCTCAAAGAAAGGTGGCGCTAATGCTAATCAACGAATTTGTCGAGGACTTTAAAGCAAACGCTCCTATCTGGAAATATGACGTGATAAACGGCGAGAGAATTTACGCTAAAGAGCGAAGTCAAGAGATAAAAGGTGCAGGGCTTTTGGCTTAAAATTAAAAAATTTAAAAGCTAAGCTCTTTGGCTTAGCTTATTCAAAAAACTACACTCAAATTTTACTTTCAATAAATTTTAGATCAACCAAGATGGTATAATTAACAAAAAATTAAGGAGTAAGCAGATGAAGAAGATAGTTTTACTTAGCTTAATGGCAGTCGGTTTGGTTTTTGGAGCGCAAGCTGGAGAAAAAGCGGAGCAGGATTTTTGCAATAGAATAAAAATTTACCCTAAAATCAATATGAAAGCTGGAGAGTGTGAATTCAAAGACGGTAAATATATTTTACACTGGGGTTCAGATTTTAAAAAAAAAGGGGGGGGTATAGAAATAAAGAGGCTTTTGATACAGCAAAAGAGAGAAGCGACTTTATAAAGCGTATGGATTTATTAGGTAAAACGCCAGGCTATGATATGCCGGGCGGAAAAGGTAGTATGGAAAAAATAATCGGCACGAAATACGTAACTTTTGAGGGAAATAGCGAAAGTGGTATGACCGCAGAAGAGCATAAGCTATCAAAGGCGAAAGAAACCTACAAAGAGGCAGTAAAGGAAGAGGCAGAGGCTAGGGCAGAATACGAGATCAGCCCTACCGATGAAAACAAAGTTAAGCTAGACGAAGCAAAAGTAAAGCTGGATAGTGCTAAAGGACAGCTGGAGCAGGCTAAACAAAAAGCAGAAAAGAAGAAGTAAATCCAAAATTCATCAAGTATAAATTTAGCAAAGTATTTAAAGACACAATGCTTTACGACTGCGCTTTTAACTTAATCTTAGACGGCTTGAGCGTAGTTTGGATAATTTTAGCGGGGTGCGATATGAGAGTATTAAAATACATGATTAAGCACCCGGCTAAAATGATTTAAAGTCCTTTTGGTATGACAATTTACCTTTTAAAAAGCCCGACATAAACGGCAAAAACAAACCCCGCTATCACGGCATAAGGCGCATTTGCGGTTATTCCGCTTGGAGAGCTTGTCAGCATAAAGTTATGAGCAAAAGCAGCTCCCGTCATCATCCCAATAACAAATATAACAGAGTTTAAATTTCCCGTTCCCATCTGCACTAAATGCTTGCCCGGACACCCTTCGCTAAGGCTAAAGCAAAGCCCCGCAAGCGCCATTCCTAAAAAATTCCATATATAGTCATTGTGCGCGATAGGCTGATCTTCAAAGCCGAATTTATACTGCCCAAGGGCTAAATTTGCAACGCTTGCAAAAAATATAATACTAAGCAGCCCTGCAAACATAGAAAAATCGCCCTTGTAGATGTGCCCTATCGCTCCTACGCTGCAAAATTTGCTCTTATGCATCAAAATTCCTATCAAAACTCCCGCACCAAGCGATATCCAAACGGCTGCGTGCATTGAGCCGGGACCCTTTACAGAGGCAAAAAGCGCACCGCTTTCGCCCGCTTTAAAGCCAAATATCAACGCAGCAAATAAAGCCACGGCAATAACCACAGGCAAAATTCCAAATGCCTTGCTAGTAACTGCTCCGCCATCAAGCTTGTAACCCAATTTCTTAAACATCACTCCAAAGCTAACTCCTACTATAAGTCCGCCAAGGCCTGCCAGTGCGCTTAAATCGCCTCCGCCAAGACGCAAAAACGCCCTCCATGGGCAACCAAGAAATACAAGACATCCGATCATCGCAAAAACGCCCAAGAAAAAGCGCAAAAACGGCGAGGATCCCGTAACAGGAGCAAATTCTTTCGTCCAAAGCACGCTTGCTATAAACCCGCCTATGACAAGTCCCATGATCTCGGGACGCATATACTGCACGACGCTTGCTCTGTGAAACCCAAGCGAGCCCGTTATATCGCGCAAGAAGCAAGCTGCACATACGCCCATGTTGCCTGGATTGCCAAAAAATACAAGAAGAGCTGCCACCACGCCAAGCGCTCCGCCGGCTACGATTTGCCATTTTAAAGTGTTCATGAAATTTCCTTGAGGATAGGTAAAATCAGCCTGATTTCTTAAACTTTATTTTAGCTTGTGAAAAATAAAAAGGTGATAAATTCCATAGCCATTTAAGGCTAAGATGATAAAATATGCAAAATTTGCGCTTTGCGTAAATCAACTCGTTATTTAAGACAAAAACGAGGTTCTAAGACTATTAATGCGACCGCCGGAAGGAAAAAAATGAAAGAATTTATGAGCTATGAAGCAAGCTTGGACATACTGCGCTCCACGATCACGCCTTGGGATAAGATTCAAAAAGTAGCCATTACCGAAGCGCTTGATCGCCATATCGCCACAGATGTAGTTGCAGCCGATAACTACCCGCCAAAACCGACTTCGGCTATGGACGGATATGCGTTTGCTTGGAGTGAAAATTTAAATGAGCTTGAGCTTATCACCGACCTTCCGGCAGGAACCGATAAGGGCATAAACGTAAGCGGCACAAAATGCGTAAAAACCTTCACGGGCTCGCTTATGAGCGAAGGAACTGATACTCTTATACCTGTCGAAAACGTCGAAGTAGCAGGCTCTAAAATAATTATAAAAAAGCCCGTAAAAAAGGGCTTTGCCGTGCGAGAAGTGGGCGAAAGCTATAAAAAAGGCGAAATTTTAATCAAAAAAGGCACCAAAATCAGCTACGCAGAAATTGCATTAATGGCCGAACTTGGGATGTTTCACATAAGCGTATTTGTGCGTCCTAGAGTTGCGATACTGGCTACAGGAAGCGAGATAAGAGATCTTGGCGAGCCGCTTTTAAACCCTGCTCAAATTCACAGCTCAAACCATATAGCAATCGCCCAAATGGTACGCAAAATGGGTGCCGAGCCGATCATCTGCGAAATCGCAAAAGATAATGCAAACACCGTAAAAACAGCCATCATCAATGCCTTAAAAAGTGCAGATGTGCTGGTAACCACGGGTGGAGTCAGCATGGGGGATTACGACTTCGTAAAAGGCGCGCTGAATGAAAATTTTAAACTAATAATAGATGGAGCGGCGATTAAACCGGGCAGACATATAAAAGTAGCAAAAAGTGAAGATAAATACATATTTGCGCTTCCCGGATTTCCGTATTCGGCGATGGTTATGTGCGTGCTTTACGTGCGAGTTTTGATAAATTTGTGGTTTAATCTGCCCGAGCCAAAAATAACTGCGATAATGGATGAAGATTATAAAAAACGCTCTCCGTTTTTGGAATTTACGGCTGCAAATTTAGTAAATCGCGACGGCAAAATTTACCTAAATTTAGAGGGCAAGAAGCTTGGAAGCTCCGCGATCGTAAATAACCTACTAAATGACGCCGCGCTTTTAATCATCCCAAAAGAGACCGAATTTATCGCTCGTGGCGAAGTAGTCGAAGTTCTAAAGATGGTTTAATAAAATTTTGCGCGAGGTTAAATTTGGCTCTTGCGCAAATTTGCTTGAAATTAATTTTTGGATTTCAAAAGACTCTATGGAAGTCTTAAATTTAAATGATTGGCTAAAATTTTCGCGCTTGTAAAAGCAAAATGCAAATTATATCCCCCAAGCATGCCCGTAACGTCTAAAACCTCGCCGATGAAGTATAGGTTTTTAACGCTTTTACACTCAAAATTTTCATCTATTTCATCTGTGCTAACGCCGCCTTTAGTAACTTCTGCGCGTTCAAATCCAAAGGTTCCCGCAGGTGCAAACGGATAATCAAACAACTTTAAAATTTTAGCCTTTTGTTCTTCGTTATATTCGCCAAAAGCCCTATCCTCTAGCTCGTTTGCCTTTAAAAATTCAAGCGTAAATCGCCTTGGAAGCGGCAAAATCGTAGAAAGTTGCTTTTTTGTACGGCTTAAACATCTCGTATCAAAATTCGGTAAAAAATTGATCCTAACAGCGCCTTTGCTCCAAAACAAAGATGCGCTTAATACGGCAGGTCCGCTAATGCCTTTGTGAGTAAATAAAACGTCCGCGCTAAATTTTCGCTCGCTTAAAGCCGTTTTTTTATCTGAATTTGGCTTATCTTGGTCTTTAAATTTTAAACCTAATATATTTTTTGTATTTAAAGAAATTTCGGCATTTAGGCTAACACCGCTTAAATTTTTAAACCAAAATTCATCCTTTTGAACCGTAAAACCGACTAAAGCCGGAGCGGTTTTGGTTACTTGCAAGCCGAAATTTTGAGCGACAAGATAGCCTATATCGCTTGCACCAAGAGCTTTATAACTAAGTCCGCCGCTTGCTACTACAAGACTTTTGGCTCTAAATTTCTGCCCGTTGTGGGTTAAAATTTCAAAAATTTCATTTTGGGATTTTGACAAGTCGCCACAAACGCCGGCTTCGCAATTTTTAGAATTTGAAATTTTAGCAGCACTCTTTACATCGCAGTTATAAAATATCTTCGCTTTGTTTTGCTCACACGATCTTAAAAGCACTCCCAAAACGTCTCTGGCGGAGCTTGAACAAAAAAATTGATTTTGCTTTATCTCTTTAAATTTAAGCTCTGCGAAGAATTCAAGCACATCGCGAAAACTCAAATTTAAAAGCGCTTTAGCGATAAATTCTTCATCGCCAAGATAGTTTTGTGAGCTTATGTAGCGGTTTGTGATGTTGCATTTGCCTCCGCCGCTTGCTAGAATTTTTTTGCCTGCGCAGGAGTTTTTTTCTAAGATCGCAACTTCCAGTCCGTGTAAATTTGAGGCTAAAAACAGTCCGCTAGCGCCTGCTCCGATAATTAAAACATCGTAAATTTTACTCAAATTAAAACCAAAATTTAGTTTTTGATCCTATCAAATAAGGCGGCTTCATCTATCATTTTAGAGTTGTATTTGATAACATAGTTGTTTGCGGTTTTGTAGCACTCAACGACTTCGTCGAAATTTGAAATAGCCTCTAAATTTACGTTATCCTCAAGCCCAAAATAGATATTTTTAAAAATAACGGGATTGTCAAGCCATCTTAAAAGCACAAGCCAGATCACGCAAAGCACGATAAAAACGATGCAAAGCACGTTTAAATCATAATATTTCAGCAAGGCCCCCGCCCCTATGCCGCCTATGAAAGTTCCCATAAAGCCAGAAGAGTTAAACACACCAAGAGCGGCTCCTTTTTCGCTTACTTTGGCAAATTTTGAAGCGATTGACTGCATGATAGGCTCGTGAAGGTTAAACCCTACGAAAAACAGCACAACGCCGATACAAAACACAAGCGTGCTTTTTGCCAATGCAAAAAAGAGATAAGAGGCTATGAAAAATACAACTCCTACTACCAAAAGATGCTTGCCAAGACCTCTTTTTTCGCCTATTGCTCCGCCAAGCCCCATCGCGATGAAACCAAACACGGTAGAAACTGCGTAAATTTTCCAAAGCTCGTCTTTAGAACCTCCAAAATCATGCACTAAAACGACCGGAATAATGAAAAAAGCCACAGACATAAGCATTTTTTGCATGAAATTTGTTAGATTCATCAAAAATAAATTTCTATTTGATATGAGCTTAAAAAATGGCGTTTTCTCTTCATAATGCTGAATTTTAGGGTCTTTTGGCACAGCAGTATATAAAAGCACTATACAAAACGCAGTAAGCGCCGCACTTAAATAAAAGAGGCTTGAAAGACCAAATTTCGCACTCATGCTAGGAGCTATCAGCATCGAAAGAGCGAAACTTACGCCGATAAATACGCCCATTATCGCCATAGCTTTGCCTCTAACTTCTTCTTTTGTATTATCGCTTATCATCGCGGTAGCAACGCCCCCGATAGCGCCCACACCCTGTATAAAACGTCCCAAAATCATCGTGTAGATATCGGTTGCCTGCGCGCAGATTAAAGCTCCGATGATAAAGATCACAAGCCCTAGACAAAGAGTGATCTTGCGCCCGAATTTGTCCGAAAAATAGCCAAAAGGTATCTGAAAAATCACCTGAGTTAGCGCATAAACGCCTATTAAAACTCCTACAAAAAATTCGCTTGAGTGTTCAAGCTCCAAAGCATAAACGCTGATAACAGGCAGTATGATAAATATCCCAAAAAATCTGCTTCCGATGATAAAAGACAGAGGCAAAACGCTTTTTAACATAAAATTTCCTTGATATAAAAGAGTGATTTTACCCTAGATAGGCTTAAATTTTTTATCAAAATTAGCTAAAATATGAAAAATTTTGCCGATTGCTATAGCCTACTTGCAGGAGGATAAAATTTAAATTAAGCCTTGAAATTTCGCGTAAATTTGAGCGATTTACCGTACTCGCACGGCCAATAAAAGGCTAAATTTATAATACGCCAAAAGATAAGTCGCAAAAAGGATAAAAAAGTGAAAATAGTTCTAGCTACGTCTAACAAAGGCAAGGTTAAAGAGATAAAAGATTTCTTAAAAGAGTATGAAATTTACTCGCTTAACGAGATTTGCGAGCCTTTTGATATAGCTGAAGACGGGACGAGCTTTAAAGAAAATGCGCTTATCAAGGCAAGAGCCGTTTATAATAAAATTTGCGAGCTAAATTTGCAGGATGAATTTATAGCTCTAAGCGATGATAGCGGCATTAGCGTTGATGCGCTCGGCGGAAAGCCCGGAATTTACTCGGCCAGATTTAGCGAGCTTGCAACGAACGAGGCAAACAGAGCCAAACTGATATCCGAACTAAAAGCGCTAAATTTACCTAGCTCACGCGCTTACTACACCGCTTGTATCGCGATAGCTAGTAAATTTGGGGAATTCAGCGCGCATGGTTTTATGCACGGAACTGCGCTTACCGAAGAAAGAGGTGAAAACGGCTTTGGCTATGATGCGCTATTTATACCAAACGGCTTTGATAAAACTCTTGGCGAGCTTGATGATAAGATAAAGCTTGAAATTTCTCACCGATCAAAAGGGCTTGAGCTAATTAAATTTGTGCTAAGAAGCATTGAGAGGAAATTTAATTAGTCTCTATCAAATTATTAAAATTATGTTCGCTTAACTTTAGATCGGCTCTAATTTTTAAAAAAATTGCTTCATAGTTTCTAGTGTCAGAAAATTTGATGACTTTACTATTTACTATTTGAGGATGAGTAGAAACGGCATAGCTAGTCCTTCCACCAACTAAAACTCCACCATCTAAAGCAGGAGATAAAACATTGACGACAGGATCTTCTCCGATGTTATGCATATCTTTTTGATCTATAATTTTTCCGTTGTTATCTAGCTCAATCATTTTTACAAAATTCCTGCCTTTTTCTTCAGTGTTTATAGCAACTAAAACATTGTCTTTCCTGTATTTGGCTAATGAAAATGCAAATGCTCTGCCACTTTTACTTTCAAAAATTTGCTTTTCCCAAATGACTTTACCGCCGCTTGCTATATTCATTATATTAATGCTTTTTGAATTTTTTAGAACTTTAGAAAACAGCACATTTAAAGAACCATCACTCATCTCAATCATATCATAAAAATATTCATCGTTTTCATCATGCTGAATGTTAAAAAGCATTTTGCCATTCATATCAAATTTAAATATTCTTAAATTTCTAACAGCCAAAATAAAATTTCTGTCTTTAGTCTTTATGATCTTTTTAATCACATCTGCAGGTCTTGTATGCTCAACTACGGTTGCATCTTTATTTAAATCTTTTGGGTCAGAAATATACTCATAATGAATATCTTCAGGGATATGCGATGCATCAATATTTTTTTGCCAAATAATTTCTCCGTCTTTACCAAATCTATAAAGTTTATTATGATAGTCGCATGCTAAAATTTCATCGTTGTTTATTGATATTGCTTTTTTTAATACATAAGGAAACTTTTTAACAATCTGATGACTGTATTTATCTATCATATAGGCATCTTCTTCATGACTCAGTATAAAATGCCGCCCTATCTTTACAGCAGCTAAACTTAAAATTCCTGAAATATTTTTTGTAAATTTTTTATTCCAAATTTCTTGTCCGCTTTCGTCTACTTCTACAAAAAAAGCAGGACGACTATCAAGTTTATGCTCTCCTGCTATCAAATATCCATTATCGGTTTTAACAATATCAACAATGGATACAAAGTTATTTTTAGCAAATGGCAGCCCCCAAAGAGGTTTCGGTTTTTCATAGCTCTTATTAAGAGGCTCTTTTATAATTTCTGTTTTTATCTCAGTTATAACTTTTGCTTCTTTAGGCTTTTGTCTTATATCTAATTTTTCTCCAAAATTATAAAATACAATAGACAAAACAATAATAATTAAAGATAAAAATACAAATATTTTATCAGCAAATATCTTGTTTGGGTCATTGTATTTATCTTTGATAAACACCTATAAATCCTTCAAATTTCACTTCAGTAGAAACTATCATATATTTTTCATCCGGAGATAAGAGCATTACGACATCTTCTGCCTCAGGAGCATTGCGCTTTATCATCCTAATCGGCTCTAGCTCATTGCTCAAATTTACTATATCTACACCTGATAAATTTATACTATTTTTACCACCTCTACTGATAGCCAGATAAGCCTTGTGCCTATCTTTTGATACATCAAAGTTATATAATCTACCATCTGCAATGTATTTACCCAGTGGTTTTATAATACCGAATTCACTGATATCGTAAACATCTAAACTTTCAAGCTTGTTCATATAAAGTCGTTTTTTATCTTCTGAAATTTTAATGCTTATGATGGCTCCGGCGCCCTTTTTACTTGCAACTTTTTTGATATTTTTTGGATCGCTTATATCAAACATATATAAACCTTCAAAGTCAGACATAAAAATATACTTATCAGAATATATAGCTATATCGCCCTTTTCTATAGGAGCGGCACCACGAAAACCTTTAAACTCTCCGACTTTTTGCATAGATCCTTTAGATAAATCAAGTATAGCCATACCGTCAATAGTTTTAATAAAAGCTAAATTTTCATCATTGCTTAATTTGATTCTAAAACAACCTTTCATATCAAATTTTGCAATTACTTTTATATTTTTAAAATCTCTAATATCAAGCTTTAAAACTCCGATATTAGGGCTTACGACATATAAACTTTGTCCATCTTTACTCTCGGCTATGTCAATATCTTCAACATAATGCTTTGCTTCGGGAAAATAAAAAAGTCCAAGCAACTTGATTTTTTCTATATTTGATATATCTATGATGCTTATACCGTCTCTATCATGCCCCAAAGTGAATAATCTTTTTTTGTCATTAGATATTTTCATATCACGAACTTCAAATGGAATTTGAATTACGCCGCCTATAGAGTCCTGTCTGTAGATAGTAGCATCCGAGCTTTTGATCTCTTTTATTTGAACTTCTTTTATTACTTTTACGATAGGCTCATTTTTTTCTTCGACATTCAAATATTTCAGATAAATAAATACAAAAGGAACAAAAATCAGTATTAAGCTAAGATATACTGTAATTTTTTTCTTTTGTCTATTATTTGGATCCAGCATATAAATTCCTATCACATATCCATCAAAAATGATTCTTTGATGGCTTCATTTTTTTGGCTATTTTTTATCTTTTCATCAAGCTTTAAAGTAACTTCTTTTAGCGCTTTAACTTCATTTTTTACTTTTTTTAATGCTTCTGATTTAAGGCTATCCATTTTACTCATAGCTTCATCTATTTGTGTAAATGCTTGCTTTAGCACTTCTATATCAAGAGTCCCGCTTGAAGACATCTCATATACATCAACTGCTTGAGAGTTCATTCTTTTGGCATTTTCAAGCAAAATTTCATTTGCAAGTGTTTTTGTTTTTTCGGCTGTCTGTATGACATTTTTTTGATTTTCTAAAGATACGGCTAGAGCAACACCTATCTCTATCGCCCTTTTAGTGACTAATTTTACATTTGAGATATTATCTATAAGCTCCCAGTTTGTATTTATTATAAAATCACTTGACAATAATCCTTGCTGAGTAACAGCTAAAATTTCATATATACTTCTTGTTTTTTTATTTAAATTGAGCAAAACATTATTCTCGTAAAATTCTCTTTCTTTTGGTTCTAATTTCAATAAATTTTGCTCTATGGCTTTAATAATTTTTTCGAACACAATAGCTTTTTTTTGAAGACTTATTGCTCTATTTTTATAATACTCTTTGTCATCTTGCAATATAGCATTATCCTGCCTCAAAACTTGCTCACCGTCTTCTATATGAGATAGTGTCTCATTTATTACATCTTTTGAATTTTGAAATTTCTTTAAGTATCTATTGATAGGTTTTCCGATAAATGGCATAGAAGATAGAAAATTATTTTTACTAAAATCAAATTTATAAGGATTTATCTCCACGAGTTCTTCGTTTAGTTTAGTCAAAGAACGACTTATGCTTTGAGTTTGATCACTTTCTATACTATCAAGCTTGCCAAATTTAGTCATAAGTAAAGATGATGAATTTTCAAGCTGTTTGACATCATCAATTGTGATATTTTCTAATATCTCTCTAATATGTGAAGAGTCTTTTCCTGATAAAAATTCCAACAACTCCACAGCCTTATTGGATATTTTTTCTTCATCTTCTTTACTTAAATCATTTTTAAAAATAAGCTTATCTTCATCTATAAAAACATTTAAGTCATTACTTTTTAGAGTGTCTACTACAAGATCATTTTGCACCATATCTCCTTATTTTTTATTCATATTTTTCAAAATTTCAAGCATTCTTTCAAGTTGCATTTTTATAGATACAACTTCCTTATTATTCTCGCTTTTTACACTAAGTTCGTTTATATAACTATCAAGCAAATTTAGCAATGTATCGTTTTGATCTTTATTTTTCTTAATTTCTTGCAAAATGTTATTTTTCTGTACTAAACTACTTAAAGCACTTACTCCTTTTTCAAGGCTTTTTATAAGACTCAAATTATCAATATACAAAAATAGAGTTTTGTTGATAAGAGTTAAAATTCTAGTTGATGCTAAGCTTTGTTTTGCAAAATTTTTATTTACGAAAATTTGCACAGCCTCAATCTTCTTAAAAATATTTTCATCTTGTGATAGATCAAAATCTTTAACAACTCTAGCTTCAAAAAGATGAAATTTCTCTTTTTCTCTTTCAAATTTAAATTGCTCTTTGGTATTTATAAAACTAATATAGAATGCAAAAAACCACACTATGCAAAGACCAAAAAGTACGGTAAAAACATCCTTTTGAAATGAAGACCACTCAAAAAACAAAAGTGCTAATATAAAACTGTATAAAGAAGCAAAAACAGCCAAAAATGAGTAGAAAAAATAAGGTTTTTTCCTTAGAAAATATAGTATTTGTTCAGACATTTTATCAACTTTGAATTTAAAATTTTTAATTGTAATTGTATCTAAAAAATATAAAATTACTTTTTTAATAGTTATAGTTGACTATTAATGTCATGAAATTTAACTTAAAATGATTTTTAAGTTAAATTTTCAAATTTTAATATAGCAATTTATTAAAAATATCTTCTTCTGCAACTTTAAGTCTTATCTTACATTACATAATTTTTTGATAAAATCAAAATAAATTTCAAAACTAAGGAAAAACATGGCACATATTTTAATTATCGGAGCCGGCGGAGTAAGCCAAGTGGCAACCGTAAAATGCGCGATGAATAGTGATGTATTTACAACTATCACGCTTGCAAGCCGTACAAAGAGCAAATGCGACGCTATAGCAAAATTTATCAAAGAGCGCCTTGGGGTTACGATAAATACGGCTCAAATCGACGCTGATGATACCGATGCGGTTGTAGATCTCATTAAACAAACCAAAGCCGATCTGCTACTAAACGTGGCGCTTCCGTATCAGGATTTGACACTTATGGACGCTTGCGTAAAAGCTAAAATTCCTTACATAGACACCGCAAACTACGAGCATCCCGATACTGCGAAATTTGAATACAAACTCCAATGGGCAAAAGACGGCGACTTTAAAAACGCAGGAACGATGGCGCTTCTTGGAAGCGGATTTGATCCAGGCGTAACAAACGTATTTTGCGCCTATGCACAGCAAAATTTGTTCGATGAAATCCACGAGATAGACATCCTAGACTGCAACGCAGGTGATCACGGATATCCTTTTGCGACGAATTTCAACCCTGAGATAAACCTGCGCGAAGTTAGCTCAAAGGGCAGGTATTGGGAAAAAGACGAAAGCGGCGAAGGCAAATGGATAGAAACCGAGCCTATGGAGATAATGTTTAAGTGGGACTACCCGAAAATCGGCGTAAAAGACAGCTACCTGCTATATCACGAAGAGCTTGAGAGCCTAGTTAAAAACATCAAAGGACTTAAGAGAATTCGCTTCTTTATGACTTTTGGACAAAGCTATCTAACTCACATGAAATGCCTTGAAAATGTCGGCATGCTGCGCATAGACGAGGTTGAGCATAACGGAATGAAGATAGTGCCTATCCAGTTTTTAAAAACCTTGCTTCCAGACCCTGCCAGCCTTGGCGCAAGAACAAAAGGCAAGACAAACATCGGCTGCGTCATAAGAGGCATAAAAGACAGCAAAGAGCGCCAAGTCTATATCTATAACGTATGCGATCATGAAGAGTGTTATAAAGAGACGGGCGCGCAAGCCGTTAGCTACACGACGGGAGTTCCTGCTATGATAGGCTCTATGATGGTTGCTAAAGGAATTTGGAATGGCAAAGGTGTATTTAATATGGAAGAATTTGACGCCAAACCGTTTATGGATGAGCTTATGAAGCAAGGTTTGCCATGGGAGATAATAGAGATGAAACCCGGCGAGAGATATGAGGTTGAGAGAAAAATATAACCCACAAAATATTTTATAAATATATCGCGCAGTGTATTTATTGCTACCAAACGAAGCACACTGCGCCTATTTAATATTCTGTACTAAAACTAAATTCTAAACATTGATTGATTTTAATATAATTAAGATTTATCTAGCTTTTATTTTTAATTTTTCTTGTCGCTTCGGATTCTTCTTGAGGGTTTAAAATTTGCAACTTCTCTCTTAAAAGATTAAAAATTTCATATTTTGATTTTTCGTATTTATCTAAGATTATTGCGTCGTTTTCACCGATTGGCTGGATAAGCCCGTCAGCGGCCTCTCTATCAAGCTTTCCTCTTTTAAATTTCACGTTTAAAACCTGAATATCTCGCTTTTTATCCACAACGCGAGTGCTGATCTCATCGATATCTTTAAAATAAAATTTATGCTGTTTAGAACCCTTTTTCACGCCAAATCCGTCATCAAAAATTTCTATAAAGCTCTCTTGAACTATCTTTTTCACGCAAAAAACGGCACATACTAAAGTTACTATCATGGTAAAAATCGCAGAAGCCGCAAGTTCATAATAAACATATCCTAAAAAACCAGCCGCAAATAGCAAAACCGACATGATAAGCGATCCTATAGCGCCCTTTTTATTCTCTTTTATCTGCATATTTTTCCTTTTTGTTTCAAAAATTTCGTACCTAAAAGCTAAAAATTTAAAAATGATTATATCAGAACAAGCCCAAATTTAAAGATTTCAAACCGATACTAAAATTTGGCCGCTAAGCTAAATTCCGCTATAATGATATCGCTTTTAAAAAGCTGTTTTTAGCATTTGCACTCTAAATTTAAGGAGTAAAAATGAATGCAAAATTTATAGTTTTATCTCTTTTTTTGCTACTTGCCGGTTGCGACAAGAAAGCGGACGACACTCATTTTAACGGCTATTTAGAAGGTAAATACATCCACATATCGCCTTATTTTAGCGGACGCATAGTAAAAATTCACGTAAAAGAAGGAGAGATTATTGATTCGGGCAAGTTGCTATTTGAGCTTGAAGATACTTTGCAAAAAGCGAATTTAAACATAGCTAAAGCGAATTTAGCCTCACTTGAAGCAAAGCTTGAGGATCTAAATTTAGGCATGCGAAAAGAAGAGATCGAGCGTATCAAAGCAAAGCTAGACGAAGCCAAGGCGGCAAGTTGGCTTGCTGATAAAAACTGGCAGCGAACTAAAAAACTAATAGCCAAAAACTCGGTTTCTGACAAAGAAGCGGATATCGCAAAAGCCGAATTTGAAAGAGCAAGAGCCGTAGTAAGCGAGCTTGAAGCCTCTTTAAAGATCGCAAATTTGCCCGCCAGAGTTAATCAAATAAACAGCCTAAAAGCGGACATAAATGCACTCAAAGAAGATATCAAAGCCAAAGAGTGGCAGCTAAATGAAACCAAAATTTACGCCCCAAAAGCTGGCAAGATCGAAGAAATTTTTTATAAAGAGAGCGAGTGGGCGTTAAACTCAAAGCCCGCTATCCTACTACTTCCCGTAAACGAGCTAAAAGCCAAATTTTTCGTGCCGATCGCTTATATCGGCGAGTTTAAAGAGGGACAAAAGATAAAAATCGGCTGCATTGGATGTGAAAATTTAACCGCAACCGTTAGCAAGATAGCCTCCAAGCCCGAATACACC
Organism: Campylobacter sp. RM16188; assembly: GCF_012978795.1. NCBI lineage: Bacteria > Pseudomonadati > Campylobacterota > Epsilonproteobacteria > Campylobacterales > Campylobacteraceae > Campylobacter > Campylobacter sp. RM16188. The sequence goes on from NZ_LIWQ01000003.1 coordinate 98,358, forward strand.
CCGCCCATCATATACAGCGAAAACACTCAAGATACGCTTACGTATCTCGTTGAAGCCCTGCTTGATAACCCAAGCGAGTTTTTGCACCCCTCACTTCCCATTAGCGTAAGGCAAAATCAATGAGCGAGTACGCCATAGACGTGCAAGGGCTTTCAAAGAGATTTGGCAAGCGCGTCATCATGAATAACGTCGATATCAGAGTACGCAAAGGTAGCGTTTGCGGATTTTTAGGGCCAAACGGAAGCGGCAAGACGACCACGATAAGAATGCTTTGCGGACTTTTAAAAGCCGATAGCGGAAGCGGGCAGTGTCTTGGATATGATTTTTTAACCCAATCTGACGCCATAAGGCTAAACACGGGCTATATGACACAAAAATTCGGCTGGTACAGCGACCTTACCGTTAGAGAAAACTTAGAATTTGTAGCGAAACTTTTTAAGATCAAAAATCAAAAATTTGAGATAGACAGGACGCTTGAGGAGCTTGGTCTTGCAGCTAGACAAAACCAAAGTGCAGGCGCTCTCTCAGGCGGCTTAAAGCAACGCCTTGCGCTTGCGATGTGCCTTGTGCATAGCCCTAAACTACTCTTGCTTGATGAGCCTACCGCAGGCGTTGATCCAAAGGCCAGAAGGGAGTTTTGGGATATCATACACCGCCTTGCAAACGACGGCGTAACGGTGCTAGTTTCAACCCACTACATGGATGAAGCCGAGCGCTGCCACGAGCTTATCTACATAGCTTACGGCAAAATTTTAGCCCAAGGCAGTGAAAATGAAATCATCTCCAAATACAAACTTGACATCTGGGATCTAAGCGGCTCGCGCGCAGCTGAAATTTCAAGGCTAATAGCCTCAAGCAGAGCGGTTCATACAGTTTCTGCCTTTGGAAACAGCTATCACATCGTAGTGCGAGATGCGAATTTGCTCCAAAGCGAGATAAAAAATCTTGGATACTCAAACGCTCAAGCAAATTTAAAGCCGATAAAAACGAGTTTGGAAGATATATTTATCCATCTTTTAAACATTTTTGAAGATGAGCGTGCGTAGGAAAAATCATGCAAAAATTCTCAATCCTTAGAATTCACGCCGTAGTTATCAAGGAATTTCGCCAAATTCTAAGAGATAAAGGCACACTAGCTCTTATCATCATGATGCCGCTTATGCTTATGCTGCTTTTTGGCTACGCGATCAACAACAATCCAAGAAATTTGCCAACCGCACTTGTCATAAATTCGCAAGGAGAGCTTAGTAGATCGCTTATTAAGGCCATGCAAAACACGGGATATTTTCATATAAAAAGCATTACGAGGGATTTAGAGCTTGCAGATGAATTGATGAGAAAAGGCGATGTGCAGTTTATTATCCACTTCCCGCATGATTTAGAGCGCGATCTAACAAGAGGCTTTGTGCCAAAAATTTTAATCGACATTGACGCTACCGATCCCGCCTCATCGGCTCAGGTTTCAAGCGCGCTTATAAGAGCTTTTAACCAAGCCATCTCAAGGGATAAATTTAGCATAGAGCATCAAAACAGCGAATTTGAGCTGATAGTTCATACCAAATACAACCCTGAGCTTTTAACAAGATATCAGATCATCCCGGGGCTAGTGGGCATACTTCTTACGCTTACGACTATCTTGCTGGCGGGAATTTCGATGACTAAGGAGTATGAGCGCGGCACGATGGAAAATTTGCTCGCGACACCGCTATATCCGACCGAGGTGATGCTTGGTAAAATTTTGCCCTATCTTTTTATCTCGTATCTGCAAATTTGCGTGCTTTTGTTTATCGCGCGATATCTTTTTGAGCTTCCCGTCATAACGAATTGGGGCTCTCTTATAGCCTGCTGCACTCTTTTGATGCTTGCAAATTTAGGAGTTGGATTTACCTTTAGCACGCTTGCTAAAAATCAGCTTCAAGTTATGCAGATGACTTACTTTTTCTTTTTGCCTTCACTGCTACTTTCGGGGTTCATGTTTCCGTTTTACGGCATGCCAAAATGGGCGCAAATTTTAGGAGAATTCTTTCCGCTGACGCACTTTTTACGTATGATTAGAGGAATTTGGCTTAAAAACGCTCTTATAACAGACTACGTCTATGACGTGATAGCTATGTTTGTGTTTTTATGTGCTAGTACCGCTTTATCGCTGTATAGATATAAAAGGACGCTTGATTAGATTAAAGCCCGAATTTGGGCTTTAAATCATTTTTCTACGGCAAGCTTTAGGCTAACTTCAGTTTCGCTCCAAGTTTTACCTGCGTGAAGAGCCTTACACATCTACTACTTTAGTCGTTATCGGCTCTTTTTTCAATATCTCTATACTCTTTGCAAAATCGGCAAATTTATCGCTTTTAGTCGATTTAAACTCAAATTTCTTACTCGGGATCGTCGCTAAATTCATTATTTTTAAAAATTTTATAAAAATCAACAAACCATAAAACAAAAGCGATTGCGATCAAAGTAGCCGGCAGATGTATATAAAATCCACTCCAAGCATAGGCAAAAAACCCTCTAAAAATTCCCGCAGCCACGACCAAAACAAAAGCTATCTTGCTAAGAAGCAAAAACTCAAGCTCCTGTCCGCTATGACGAAGCCCGGCGATATTAAAGATAAGCATAATGCTAAATATCATGCCGTTAAGCGCGAGGATGTGAATCATGTTTGCTTCAAGTCCAAGACCCAAAATTCCGCTTATGCCAAAGATGGCGTAAGCAGCCGCCACAAGAAGCTGCATAAGGTAGTAAAAAACGATGAAATTATGCCTTAAGAGCTCTTTATAATGCCACTCCTTAAGCTTGGCAAAAACCGCAGCACCGCAAGCTAACGCCGCATAACTTATCGCGCCGCTTGATTCAAAAAACACGCTTAAAATCAAAAAAGCACAAACGCAACAAATGGCGATATTTTTATAGACCAAATTTGGAACAAACACAGCCTCATCCATATCGCTTTCGCGCTTTATCGCCTCGCGTCCAAGCACCATACTAACGCGAAATGATATAAGCAAAATCGCGATGATATGCAGATGAATTTGCAAATTTAAAAACTTCTCTTCGCCACTTAAAAGATAGCAAATTTCAAAGAGCAAAATTCCAAGCAAAAAGCCCATAACCCCAAATTGATCGTCGTTTTTATCAAGCCAGATCATATAAGCGCAAAGCATCACCAAATACGCCCAAAAAATCGCCATAAAAAGATGAGCAAGCCACAAATTTACGAGCGAGGCAAAGAAACTAAGAGCAAAAATTCCAAACAAAATATAGGCATGAATTTTAAGCGATTTAGTAAAATTCGTCCAGTCCGTAAGTCCCGTAAGCAAAAATCCCGCATAAGCAAGCGCGCCTACAAGGTGTAAAAATATAAATTTATGAAGGCTTATAAAATCAACCGGCGCAAAAAATACAGCTCCGCCAAGTGCCGCACAAATAGCGCTTGAAAGGAAAAATATCCGCATAGGATAGGTAAAAAAATCATTAATCATAGTAAATTTTCCCCTTGAAATTCTCGTTTATCACGGCGTTTAAGTAATCAAAATTCCTATCTTCAAAGCGCTTTTCAAGCTTTAGCCTACGCTCGATGACAGCACCTTTGCTCTCAAGGAAGCAAATTTCATCGCTCATCTTAGCCGCCTCCATCCTGTCATGTGTCACGAGCACTACGCTCATGCCGTTTTTCACGCGGTCTGCGATCATCTCCATCAAAATTTCTTTCATGTCATAATCAAGCCCCGAAAACGGCTCATCCATCAAAAGCAAATCAGGCTGAGTCACGATAGCGCGCACAAAGGCGACCCTTTGGCGCATTCCGCCGCTTAGCTCATCTGGATATTTTCTAGCGTCCTTTTTACCAAGACCAAGCCTTTCAAAGTAGCTAAGCACTAGACTTTCATCGGGTTTATCCATAACCAAAAGCACGTTTTCAAGCGCGTTTTTCCACTCTAAGAGGCGGTTTTCTTGAAAAAGATAGGTCGTGCGGGCGAATTTGTTGATTATGCGCCCTTTTCTTGGCTCTATGATACCGGAAATCAGCCTAAGTATCGTAGTCTTACCGCACCCGCTTGCGCCAAAAAGAGTTATAACCTCGCCGCTTTCAACATCTAGGCTAAAATTTCTCACGACCTTATCGCGCAAAATTTCATATTCTACATTTTTAAGTTCCAACATTATCGCTCCTTAACGCTTCCAAGGCATGAGTGCTATCTTTAAAGGCTCGATGATTAGGTATTCAAAAAGCATGATAAGCGTGATAACAAGCACCACGTAAGCCATCACCTCGGTCGTATCAAGCATGACGCGTGCGCTTGCTATCTTTGCGCCCATTCCTTCGTTCGCCCCCAAAAGCTCAGCCATGATGACTATCTTAACACCCATCGCCACAGCCACACTTAAAGAGCTTATGATGTAACCCGTAAGATGTGGGATATAAAGATGGCGAATTTTCCTTGCAAGCCCAAGATGATATGCGTCAAACATCTCCTTTAGCTCCTCGCTAACGCTCATCATACCTACCGCCGAGCTTGCAAACGTTAGCGGCAAAACAGTTATGATGATGGTAAAGATAGTGCTAAAATTTCCAAATCCGAACCAGAATATCGCCATCACTATCCAAATGATCGGCGGCATGGCTAAAAGCACCGTTATAAGCGGCTTTAAAAGCGCGGCAAAGCTCTTATAAGCACCGGCAATAAGCCCAAGCGTGATACCGATGATACATGCAGTTCCCACGCCTACAAGCGATCTGAACAGCGTTACATCAATCTCACTTGCCTTGTATTCAAGCAGAAGCGAATACGCCTTAAGAAAAACGACCTTTGGAGCAGGCAGCATAAATTCGCCGAATTTTTCACTACCAAGCTGCCAAAGAGCGATCAAAAGACATATCGTGGCAAATCCGCTAAATCCGCCCCAAAGATAATCAACCACGCGGTTTATCGCCGCGCGATCTTTTTTAACGTTATCGATTAAAATCATAAAAATAGACTCTTATCAGGCATTTTTCCGCCTAAAATTTTTGGATTTAGCTCAAACAACACTTCAAAAAAGCTCATCAGCTCATCAGCCAAATCGCTTGCTTTAGTTACGGTTAAATTTGAACGCTCAAATGCGTTTGCAAGAGCGGGTTCCGGTGCAGGAAGATACTGAGCGCCGATCTTAGCGGCACTTTGCTTGTTTTGTAAAATCCACTTAAGAGCGTTTTGCAAGTCGTTATGAAACACCTCAAAAACCTCTCTGTTAGCATTATAATAATCCAAACTCACTATAAGACCCGCTTGCGGGATATATGGCTTCACGCCAAAGCTCTCGCCCCAAATTTCAGGCAGTTCAAAGCCCACGCTTACATCCACGCCCATCTTTTTGCCCTTAAGTATGGCAGCCGAGCTCATAGGCTCGATGGATAGTGCAGCGTCATAGTCCTTTTGTAAAAACAGTCCAACCGACTCAGGCGGAGTTTGCACGTAGGTGATGTCGATCTTTGAGATGTCTATGCCGCGCTTTTTGCAAATGGCGCGAAAGACGAGATCGGGCATATCGTTTTTAAAAGGCATGATAAGCTTTTTACCGACCAAATCCTCTATGCTTTTTATGCTTGCGTCTTTAACAAGGACGTTTTGAAGTCCGTTTGTCATGATGTTTAGCATGCCAAATTTTATGCCTTGGTTAGCTAAATTTACGCCCACATTACTTGGCGCCGCGGTTAGCTTCATATCTCCGCTTGCCACACCCGCACGAAGCTGGTCGGGGTTGCTCCAAATTCGCAGTTTCATATCGTGAGTTTTATTAAGCTCTCCTTGCATAGTCGCAACCGCAAGCATAGTACTTGGGATGGCAGGCATTCCCCAAATATCAAACCTCTCTTTTGCAAACAAATTTGGAGCAAATGCCGTTACTCCAAGAGCTGCGCCTAAACCTAAAAAATTTCGTCTTTTCATTTTTTATCCTTTGTGTTGATCTGAATTTTTAACTAAAATAAAGTCGTAAAAGCAAAGTATCGCGAGATGATTTTTTGAGCTTTGAAGCAAAATTAAGCAAAGCTAGGCAAGATAGCCTGCTGCAGTGCAAATTTTGCAAAATCTCAAAAAAGCGCTTGCGAGACTAGCTTTTATCAAAAGCTTGAGTGAAAACTCACAAACACCACCCTACCCGGCGCATTTACTCTCCTTGGATCAAGAGCTGCGACATGATCGCCGCTTATAAACTCCGCATACTCCTTATCAAAGATATTATTTATGCCAAATCTTAAGCCGAATTTATTTCTAAACTCAACCGCACCGTAAACGTCTATGAGCGTAAACGCTTTTGCTTCTTTGCTGTCTATGCCAAGTCCGGTGCTTTTATCAAAATCGCCTCTGTTTTGCTTGGCTACATATCTAAGCGCACTGCCTAAACTAAAGCTTCCAAAGCTTGCGTAGCTCTTGTAATCAGCTGCTAAATTCGCTTCAAACGGACGAATTTGATAAAGGGCTCTGCCGTCTGTTTTGTTTTGTCCGTAGTTGTAAAAAAGCGCCGCTTTTAAGCCAAAATTTTGTAAGAAGTTATAGCTCGCACTTAAATTTGCGCTGTAAATTTCAGCATCCACATTGCGCGAGATAACGGCATTTTTATTCATCGGCATAGCCGCTTTTGAGTGCCTGCGATCATAGATGATGAGATCTTTTACGTCGCTTGCGATAAGATGAGCTTTGATAGCGAAACTATCCTCGCCCTGCTTTGAGCTTAGATACTCTTTGAAAAACTCGCTTTTATACTCAAGTCCCAAATTCACGCGGTTGTGGCGCTCAGGTTTTAAGAACGGATTTGATATCCAGCCGTTATCAAGCGGTCCGTAAAGGGTGTTAAAGCGCTCCATATTTGAAGGCATCCTGCTAATGCTCTCAAGTGCCGCGTAGTAAAGATCCTTTTCATTCGGGCTAAATTCGTATTTCAAGCTCGCGCTTAAAACCTTATGCTTGATGTCGCCGTCTAAATTTTCGCCATAAATTGACTTAACCAGCCCTTTTATAGTTGAAATTTGAGGCATAGGAGCTGAGTATGAGCTGTTTGCCGCGCGCAAATTCGAGCTCATCCACTCGTAGTTTAGCGCCAAATTTAGCTTGTTTGCTTCGTTAAATTTATAAGATATCTCGTCAAACACTCTCACGCTTTGGTTCTTAACATCTCCGAAGCGATATCCGTTAAACACCCATTTGCCACCCACAAATCCGTACCTTTTGCCCTCGTGTAAGTCGTGCTGATAGCTAGTGCCTATCATGTTGTGAAAATTGCCAAAATCAACGTCATAGCTAAGCTTCGCGTCAAAAATTTTCCTCTCTACTTCGACTTTTACTTTTTGAGCCGAATTTCTTAGCTCATAGTTGTTTGCGTCGCGGTTGATATCTCTTAGCATAAGCTCTAAATTTAGCGTATTAGCAAGACTTTCTTCGCCTAAACGAGCGTTAAATTTCGCTATCTTACGCTCGGTTTTAACTGCGTCCATCGCGTGATGAGGTTCTTTTTCGTTATCTATATTATCACGCAAAAATGTAAAACGAAATTCGCTTATATCGTTTGGTACAAAGCCCAAAATAGCGCTTTGACCTTGTCTTGAGTAGCCAAAATCAACTTCATTGCCGCCACCGTCTTTGTAGCGGTTGCCCTTTGAAAAATTTGCGTTTAAGATGGTGTAGAAATTTGCCCCGCGATATTTAAAAAGAGCCGAGCTATAAAAATCTCTACCGTAAAATCCGCCCGAAATGTGAAATTTATCCATCGAATCATCAAGCAGGTCGGTTACGAAAAAATACTCATCCCTATTCGTGCGATCAAACTGATGTGCGGGAAATGCGCTTTGAGCGATATTTGGCGTATATGGCTTAGGTGGCACGAAATCTTTTAACGGAGCGATATTATCTGGGTTTGCACTATTTGCTACAAGCAAGCTAGCCAATGCGGCACAACTTAAAACTACTCTCATCTTACATCCTTTTTGTATGAAATTTATGAGAAATTTGATTTCTTTTGATTTTGATTAAGTATATCATTATTAAGCAGTTAAAGATATTGATATATATCAACCCTAAAATATATATCAAAAACAAATTTGAAATTTAGCTCGATAAATTATAAGCATGGTTTAAAAGGATAAAGGCTTGTAAAGAGAGCTTGCCCGCCCTCTTTACAAACAAAATTAATAAAAGAAGTTGATTATCTGAGTAGCTATCTTATCTTCTACAAAAGGCATTATGTAGCTTGGAGAATATACGTTTTTATCACTTTGCACATCAAGTATGGTGCGTTGCTCGCGCTCTTTTGTAGTGATTGAGACACTAACCGTTGCCTTGTAGATGTAGTGGCGAGTATCGTAATAATCATCATAAAAAGGATCTCCAAACACCATGCCCACTCCCGCTGAACTCCTACGTCCAAACGAGCCAAAGCCGTAGCCTAAATTTATAAAGACATTAGGATCCTTACGCTCCACTCTCTCAAGCATCATAAAATCCCCAAGCAAGACGATATCCGCACGCTTTTTATCAGCTACGGGCACAAAACCCTTACTTACAAATTTCTTCCTAACCGTCTCTTCAAGAGTGTTTTGATGTCCTGATGAGTTTTTAAAATTTATAAAGACCGTTTGGTTTGCGTCTAAATTTGTAATAAATACGGGTGCACTGGAGTTTAAGTATAGTTTTGGAGTGCTATTTGTGCTGCAAGCCGCAAAGAAAAAGGCTATAAATAAAAGGAGTAAAATTTGAACATACCTCATCTCAAATCCTTTAATTTTATGATTTTACATAAAATTATAACTCGCTGCGATTAATGAAAGATAAAATAAAAGCTAAATTTTAAAGAATAAAAGAGAAGAAAAAGGGGCGAATTGCCCCCTTAAATTTAGATAGAAAAGCCTGTATTGCGAAGTGTGACGCGTTTGCGATATACATTTGCAACTTCGGTTGCATCTCCAACCAAAAGAGCGTTTGTCGCACAAACCGCCGCACACATAGGCACTTTGCCCTCTGCAATACGGTTTTGTCCGTATAGCTCACGCTCTTCGTGAGAATTTGTCTCCGCAGGACCACCCGCGCACATCGTGCATTTATCCATCTCACCTTTAATGCCAAACGCCCCGTCTCTTGGAAACTGCGGCGCACCAAACGGACAAGCATATAAGCAGTATCCACAGCCTATGCACTTGTTTTTATCATGAAGCACGATACCGTCTTCGCGGATATAAAAGCAATCCACAGGACAAACTTGCTCGCAAGGAGCGTCCGTGCAGTGTTGGCATGCGATAGTTGTTGAAACCTCCTTGCCTTCAACGCCGTCATGCAGCGTGATAACCTTACGGCGGTTAATGCCCACAGGAGTTTCGTGCGCCGAAGAGCAAGCTACTTGACAACCGAAACAACTTATACATCTGTTGTTATCTACGAAAAATTTCATTCTTGCCATGGCTTACTCCTTACGCTTTTTCCAGACGGCATAGACCTGCGTTATACTCTGAAATTTGAGTAACAGGGTCAAATCCGTAGTTTGTTACGATGTTTGAAGGCTCGCCTATCGTATATGGCTTAGTTCCTTCAGGATACCTATGGCTTAGATCAACGCCTTGCATCACGCCCGCGAAGTTATAAGGCAAGCAAATTCTATCGGGCGTAACGCTTCTGTTGTGATAGCATTTTACCTTTATCTTAGTGCCTTGCGGAGAGTGAATCCACATCATATCGCCGTCTTGTATGCCGTATTTAAGCGCTAGTTCAGGGTGAACATTAGCAAACATCTCAGGCGTGATAGCCGCTAGATATTTACTTGTTCTTTCAAGCATTCCCGCACCGCTTAAATTCACCAAGCGCATTGAGCTGATGATAGTAGGGAAATCCTTGCTCCAATCTTGCTTTTGCTGCTCTGATTTAAATTTCGTCTCAACGCGGAAATTTCTAGCTTGATCGTCGATAGCAGGATACTTTTGTACCAGATCCCATCTTGGCGAGTGTATCGGCTCTCTGTGTTTTGGAATTTGATCTATAAATTCCCAAACTATAGCCCTTGCTCTTGCGTTTCCGTAAGGAGCAACGCCCGCTTCGCGGCATTTTTGATTTATGATACCGCTATAATCCATCGTCCAGTTTTCACCGATCTTAGCCTTTTCTTCCTCGGTTAAAGTTATGCCAAGCACCTGCTCGATATTGTCCTTAGTGATTTGCGGATAGCCGCCTTTAACTTTAGAGCCTTTTAGCTGGACAGCTTCAGATGCGATTTGAGAAACGCCGTTATGCTCTAGACCAAATCGATTTCTAAATCCGCAACCGCCCTCGGTATAAGGCTTATTTAGATCATAAAGTATAGGAGTTCCAGGATGCTGCTTATCCCAGCAAGGCCAAGGCAAGCTATAGTATTCGCCTTTTACGTCTCCGCCTATTCCTATTAGCGTATCAGGATCGAAATTTTCCCAATTTTGCTGATGCTTTCTTAATCTTTCAGGCTGCCAACCTTGAAGCCCGATAGTCTGACCCATTCTGGCTAGCTCTCTTGTAGCGTCATCAGGCCACACGAAGCTATCTTTTACTACTTCAAGATCATCGTTCATCTTTAAGGATTTTGTGTAATCCTCATAAAAGCCCCATTTTTTAGCAAATTCAAACATAACCTCTTGATCAGGCTTGCTCTCATAAAGCGGCTCGATAACTTTCGTTCTCCACTGCGCAGCTCGGTTTGTAGCCACAACGATGCCTTCATTTTCAAACTGAGTCGCAACAGGAAGGATATAAATTCCGTCTTTTCTGTCGCTTAAGATCGCAACTTCATTTACAAACGGCTCTGCGATAACTAGCAAATCAAGCTTATCTATCGCCTCTTGAATTTTTGCCAGGTGAGCCATAGAGGTAATTCCCGTTCCTTGAACCCAAAGCACCTTAAGCTCGCCGCTTGTAAAGGTATTTTCCTCTTTTAAAACGCCCTGCCACCATTTTGAAAGCGACCAGCCTTTTTCATTTCTCCAGTTTCTATCTTCAGGATTTTTAGGATCGTGGTAATAATACTCCTCAAATTTCGTTCCTTTGATAGGAGCGCCGCCCTTTTTAGGCTCTTTGGTTGAAACGGCAAATCGTTTTACAAATTCGTCAAATTCTACACCCCAGCCCTTACAAAAGTGCTTCCAAGCCTTATCGCCAAGCCCGTAGTATGTAGGCAAGCTGTCGGCTAGGTTGCCCATATCGGTTGCGCCTTGAACGTTATCGTGTCCACGGATAATGTTACATCCGCCGCCTTCTACGCCCATATTTCCAAGCACAAGCTGAAGGATAGGCAAAATTCTCGTATTTGAGCTGCCGATACTGTGCTGAGTCATTCCAAGAGACCATGCGATAGAAGCCGGCTTTGTATGGGCGTAAATATTTGCTACCTGCACAATCAAATCGGCAGGAACTCCCGTAACGTCAGATGTTACTTCAGGCGTCCAGTGCTCGGCCTCTTTGCGAACTTCATCTATGCCGTAAGTTCTATCGGCGATGAAATTCTTATCCTCCCAGCCGTTTTTAAATATGATATGAAGCAGCCCGTAAACAAAAGCTATGTCCGTTCCCGGTCTAACACGCACGTATATATCGGCTTTTGCCGCTGTTTTTGTGTAGATAGGATCTACAACTATCAGCTTTGCGTTGTTTCTATCTTTAGCTTGAAGGAAGTGCTTCATGCCTCCGACTGGATTTGCAACTGCGGAATTTGCTCCAAACACCATAATGGCTTTTGAATTTGCCGCCACGTCTCCAAAGTGGTTTGTCATCGCGCCATAACCCCAAGTATTCGCCGCTCCGGCGACTGATGCGCTATGTCAAATACGTGCAACGTGGTCTATATTGTTTGTGCCCCAAAATGCCGCAAATTTTCTAAAATAAAACGACTGCTCGTTGCTAAATTTCGCAGAGCCTAAAAATTCGACACAATCAGGTCCGTGCTCTTTACGAATTTCAAGCATCTTATCGCCAATCTCATTAACGGCAGTCTCCCAGCTTATACGCTCCCACTTGCCGTTTACCTTTTTCATAGGGTATTTGATGCGTTGCTTGCTCTTGGTTAGATCGATTTGATCTATGCCCTTACAGCAGTGACTGCCTTGAGATACGGGATGATACATCGCCATATCTTGACGAACCCAAACGCCGTCTTTTACCTCCGCCTCTATACCGCATCCGGCAGAACATATCGAACAGATGGTTCTAACTTTTTTTGAGCCCTCAAACGGATTTTTTATCTCTTCGTTCGTAGCTTTTCTAAAGACTTCATTCTCTCCAAAAGCGACCGTGCTACCCGCTCCAAGGGCTGCAAGCTTAAGGAAAGAGCGTCTTCCTATACGTGAATCACTCATAGTATTCTCCCTTAGTAAGCGATTTTATAGTAGTACTCCCACTCTTTGCTTTTTTGATAAAGCACCTCTTTTTTGCTTGACTTACCAAGCACTACACCGTTAGAATCAGCTTGCAAGCTAGCCTTGTTGCCGCTATTTGCGATAGCAGCGGTAGCCATCATCGTGCCGCCCACAGCGCCAATCTTTAAAGATTTTTTTAAAAAATCTCGTCTTGAGCCTTCCATCTTTTCTCCTTTCAGCTTTTAAATATATAAAAGCAACTTATCTATATTAAAAAGCAAAATTCAATTTAAAATGTTCAAAATTAGCATATTTCTAATTGGAAATCGCTATCAAATAGCGTTAAATAGCTAATTTGAGCTATATAAATATAAACTATGCAAATTTAGCATATCTTATAATTGGAAATCGTAAAGAACTGATATTAAATAATATTTTTTAAAAATTTTTAAAAATATAAAAAAATAATAATATTTCTTCAAAAATGAAATTTAAAATGAGAGATTATAAAATTTAAGTATCAATGCCAAAGCGGTTAAGCGGACGAAAAAGAAAATTTAAAATTTAAGGTGGCTAAATTTGACAAAAGCCCTCAAAAAGAGAGCTTTTGTAATGAAGTATTATTTTTTAAGATCTTGCAAATTTATTATATAAGGCACGCTTCTAACGCCTGCCGCAAGGTATTTCGTGCGAAGATCATCCATCATTTTAACCTCATCGTCGCTTACCGCATTATCCGCTACTTTATAATCCTCAGCGAAATATTTTCTTAGAATTTTGATCTTTTCGCTATCGGTTTTTGCCTTAATCGCATCTTTATATATCAAAAAGCTCTTTTGAAGAGCTGATTTATCATGTACAGGAGTTAGGATTATATGGACATTTGCCTCTTTTAGGGTTGTCTCGATCTTTTCAAGCTCCATTCTGCAGTATGGGCACTCAGGATCTGAAAACATAACATAAGTAGGCTTTTTAGAGTCGTTGCCAAGCATTATGATATTTTTCTTTTCTTCTTTATTAAACTGAGCTGCGATATTTTTAGCAGTTATCTTCTCTTTCATCTCGGCTTTATAAGCTTTTTTATTTTTTAGATCGATGATATCTGGAAGAAGCAGATCGCCCTTAGTAAACATTATCTCATCTTCGCTAAGCTTGCCGTTGCTGATATTTACTACAACCATCTCATATTCAGGGTTTTCGGCCAGTTTTTGACGCTCCGTAACCTTAAACATAAGTCCCGGCTGAGCAATTGACTTATAAAAATCGATTATCTGCTCATTGCTGGCAGCAAATAGACTTGTAGCCGCAACTACGGACGCTAATATAACTTTTTTCATTGTTTTACCTTTGTTGAAATTTGGCTCGATTATAATAACTTTTTTTAAACGGATAGAAAATCACCCCTTCATCACTCTATCATTGCCGTTTTTTACGATATCAGGCATAGTATCGAGGTATTCAAGATATGCGATTATGTATTTTCTGCTTAAATTTAGATGATCTTTTGCATTCGTTACGTTTACGAAGCCTTCGGTTCTTATTATCTCTTTAAGCTTACTAGTCGCCTCATTTAAAGCCTTTGAAGTTATGAAAAGATTATGCGCAAGCCTTACTACTCGCTTTATACCCGTTAGTTTTTTAAGCGCGTTATCTCCGCTAAGCCTGTCTATCTCAAGCTCATCATAGATGTTATAAGGCGCGGCAGGAGCTAAATTTGAGCTTTCCAAAATTTGATAAATTTGCTCTTCAAGCCTTACTTTAAGCTCTTTGATATCAACCCCTGTTTTTGTATAAACACCTTCGTTTTGAGCTATGAGGCCGCTTTTGCAAAGCTCATCGATAGCCTTTTGGCATAGCTCCTCGCTCGCCCAAGTTAGCTTTAGACTGATACTTGAAGCCGAAAATATCGCATAAGGATTTTTTTCTATCATAAATTTTATAATCTCTTTAATGCGAGAAATCGCGCTTATATCGTAGATATTTAAGGCTTTTTCATCTACATAAACGCTTGGAATTTGCTTTGCTATATTAACCGCTTCTTCGTGTGTTAAACCAAATCTTTGATAAGAGGAGATAATGCCAAAGCCGTTTTTATGCGTGTCTTTAAGCAAAGTAAAGGCGCTTATGAAATCTTTTTTAAAAAGATGATTTAAAAATATAATTTTTTGCGCCTTTTTAAGCGGTTCATTTACCGAATTTAAAACCTTACCGCCGCCTATCACGCGCGAATTTGCAATCAAGACGAAAGGCTCGTCAAATTTTAAAAACATATCCTTTTCAAATTTAAAAGTTACAAAACAACTATCATCTTTTTGGCTCAAAATAATCGCTTTTGCACTTGCGGTTTGCGCTCCCACGCAAAAAGTCACGCTTTCATTGTGAGTTAAATTTTTTGCATTTACGAAGCAGTCAGCCTCCCTAAATCCCCTAAAAAAGCCTTTTTTGCTTAGAAGTTGCCCTTTTTTAAGCTCATTTAGCTCAATACCTGTTAAATTTAGCGCCATACGGCTGCCTTCATACGCGACATCAACGAAACTATCGTGAATTTGCACGCTTCTTACAATCGCTTCTTTGCCTGAGCCGTAGTTATAGATCTTTTCGCCTTTTTTTACGCTTCCTTCTATGATAGTTCCGGTTACTACGCTACCGATTCCTTTTAGACTAAAGACCCTATCGATATAGTAGCGAAATACGCCGTGTTCGCTTTTGGTTTTTGGCTTTAGGGTAAAGAGATAATCTCTTAATTCGGTTATGCTTTGGGCGTCTTTTATACTAACTGCAAAAAATTCTAAAATTTCAAGATTTTTTAGCCTGCTTATAGCCTCTGTAACTTCAAATTTAACCTGCTCTATCCTGCTTTCATCTACCAAATCACACTTTGTTACGGCGATAATCAAAGACTTTATTTGAAGCAAATTTAAAATTTGCAAATGCTCTAAACTCTGAGGCATAAGCCCGTCATTTGCGGCAACTACAAACAAGCACGCATCAAATCCATACGCTCCGCTTATCATCGTCTTAACCAAGCTTTCATGTCCCGGAACGTCGATAAATGCGATATTATCTTCGCCTCGCCTTAAATTTGAAAAGCTAAGATCGATAGTTATGCCACGCTTTTTTTCCTCTTCAAGCACGTCGCCTTCAAAGCCGTTTAGCTCTCTTATAAGTGCTGTTTTACCGTGATCGATATGTCCTGCGGTTCCGATTATGAGGCTATTCATCGCACTCTCCTAAAATTTCGTTTATCGAATTTATGAGTCTCGTTTCATCCTTAGGCAAAACGCTTCTTAAATCAAGCAAAAACGCCCCGTTTTCAATCCGTCCGATGATATTTTTAGCTCTAAATTTCGCCTCGTTTAAATTTGCGTTACCGCGCACTTTAAGAGCAATGCTCGGTATAGCCTTATTTGGCATAGTGCCTCCGCCCACAAATGTCTTGGTTTGCACCACTTCAAGCGGTTTTTCAAGAGCAAAATTTATCCTAGTCGCGGTATTTTCAAGCTCGTTAATGTCTTTATAGAGCTGATTAATTGTGGTTATGAGACTGAATTCTTTATTTATGTAAGCCTTTACCGATTCGCTTAGAAGCGATATTATCACTTTATCCACTCGAAGCATTCTAAGGAGTTGATTTTGCTTAAGCTTTGCTACTAGTTCGCGTTTGCCAAGGATTATACCGCACTGAACCGAGCCAAACAGCTTATCGCCGCTAAAGCTTAGTAACGAAACATCGCTAAATTCCCTCGCATTCGGCTCATTTTTGCCTAAATTATAAGGAAGCTCGCCGACATATCCGCTTCCAAGATCGTAATAATCAATCACTTCATGCTTTTTAGCCAAATTTGAAAGTTCGTTTATACAAACATCCTCGCTAAATCCGACTATATCGAAATTTGAGCGGTGCACTTTTACGATCATCTTCGTGTTTTCACCGATAACCGCTTCGTAATCTTTTAAATTTGTCCTATTTGTAGTGCCGACCTCGCGCAATAAAGTTCCCGAATTTGCCATCACTTCAGGCACTCTAAAGCTTCCTCCGATCTCAACAAGCTCACCTCTGCTGATAACTGCTTCACCGCCTTTTGCAAAGGTATTTAGCACGAGAAAAACGGCGCTTGCGTTATTGTTTACGACGATCGCGTCCTCAAAGCCAAAAAACTCCGCTAAAAGCGAGCCGACGTAATCGTATCTGTTTGAGCGAGTCCCGCTTTCAAGGCTGTATTCTATGTTAGAATACCCCGTAATGACGTCCTTTGCACGCATCAAAATTTCTTCGTCTATTACGCTTCTGCCTAAATTTGTATGCACGGCAACGCCTGTTGCATTTATCACGCTTTGCAAAGATGAAATTTCAAATTTTGCGTAGCGTTTTAGGATATTTTTTATAATATCTTGCAACTGATCGCAAGTTTTATTCGCTATGATTTTTTCGCGCTGAAACTCAAGCTCTTGTCTGGCAAATTTGGCTACAAAAGCTGGAATCTTATCTTTAAATTCGGGCATTTTTAAAATTTTATCTATCTGCGGTAGGCTTTTAAATTCGCTCATTTCAATTCTCCAAGTAATTTTGTTTTACTACGAGGATTGTATCATAAATTTTGCAAGAGATTTTAGCTTATATATTAAAAATAGATTTTTAAATTCAGTACTCATTAATGACATAAGTATTAAAATGCAGTAGTTTTTGATAATGGAGAATATTAATGAAAGAATTTGGCTTTTACAACGATTTTGACGACTCTTTGATGCTAAACGAGCAGATTGAAATAGCAAAAGAAGGCGAGTATCTGATCTCAAATTCGGATAAATTAAAGGCTGATATCATAGCCCCTGAGATAAATTTTTATCTCAAAAACAGTAGCGATAGCGTACTTGACAAAGCCAAAAACACGCTTTTATTATACGAAGCAAGAGCTCACGGATTTGACCTTGCAAGAGATGTCGAGCATGAAAAAGAAGTCGGCAAAAACGTCGTCATCGTAAGCAACACTGGTCGTGAAAAGCTAGCTGAAATTTTAAAAGAAAACGGATTTAAGGTTATTGAAATAACGCACTTTGAGATGAAATTCGTATATGGCGCGGCAGGCGAATTAAGCGTGATAATGCTAAGAGAAAACGACGAGTTTGAAGTTGATTGCGATTTCTTGCTGGTTGAAAACGCAAGAGATTATATGCTTAAGCAAAGCGGCTGCTACGAGATAGCGGGCATGAGCGATGAGAACGTGCTAAATTTTATGCTTGAAAAAAGCCCGAAATTCAAATACAAAACGCATATTTTTTATGATTCTACCATTTGTCAATACCACGAGCGCAGACAAGAAATTTGCGGAAGATGTGCGGATGTCTGCCCTACGGTTGCTATTTTAAAAGAGGATGCGACAAAACATCTTGTATTTTCTCACATAGACTGTCTTGGATGTGGCGGCTGTATCAGCGTATGTCCTAGCGGTGCGCTTGATTACTCATATACTCCGCGTGTTGCGTTTGCAGAAATAGCAAAGATGTATAAAGGCAAAATCGCGCTGATCTTGCCTAAGAAAATGGATCTAGCCAATCTAAGCCTGAATTTGCCTGCGGGCGTGCTTCCTTTTGCCATAGAAGGCGAAAAATGGCTACATGAGGCGCACTTTATGACGCTTTTGCAAGAAAGCGGAGCAAGCGTGATATTTTATACCGATTTCGTAAGTCGCGGCTCAAAAGACGCTATTGACATAGTAAATCAAATTTATGAGATCAAATTCGCCCGCAAAGCGGTCTATGTCGCCATGAATGAAAAAGAGCTTAAAGACGCTCTTAGCAAAGCGACTCTAATCGAAGGCTCACAGCATTCGGTTTCCGAATACGCAATGCCAAAAAGAGAAATTTTTGGCAAACGACTTGAGTGGCTTGTCGGAGATGAAAATTTAGGAGTAGTAAAAACGGGTGAAAACATAAGCTACGGCACTGTTGAGATAAACCGCGACACATGTACGCTTTGTTTAAGCTGCGTGGGTGCATGTAACGTAAGCGCACTCGTTGCCGACACCAAGACGAATTCTATAATGTTTAACCCGAGCATATGCACCAACTGCGGATACTGCGAGGTAAGTTGCGCCGAAAAAGACACCATAGTACTTAAACGAGGAGAGATCGAGCTAAAACCGGAGTATTTCGTATATAACGAGCTTGCGCGCGACGAGCTTTTTGCCTGCATAGAGTGCGGCAAAGAGTTTGCGACTAAAAAAGCCGTTGAGAAAATCGCTTCTATAATGGGTCCGAAATTCGCCTCCGATCCGATAAAGCACAAGACGCTTTACTGCTGTGCGGATTGCAAAGCCAAAGTGATGGTACAAGCGCAAATAGAGATGATGCAAAAGGATATTTTCAATGGATAACAATATCACCAAAGCGCGCTCATATTTTTACGAATTTTTAGCGTTTCCGCTGTTTTTTAATACCGACAAATCAAAATTTGAAAAGTGGCTACAAAAGCTTGAGTATCTAGCTTCAACACCAATCTCCGAGCAATCGGACGAGGCGTTTGCTCATCTTAAGAAATTTGATTTTGAAACGTTTTTGCGTGAGCAAAACGACGTGCTTTTTGACTTTGCCTACTCAAATATCCCGCTAAACGCCTCGTTTTACGAAGAGGGTCGTGATGACGGCGCAGCAAGACTTAGAGTGATAGAGTGCCTTAAGCTAAGCCCGTATAGACGCGACGTGCAAAACTGCAAAGATAGCGAGGACTTCATCGGTTTTGTGTTTTTGGCGATGTCAACTTTTTTAAACGATGAATTTAACGGCGCAAAAAACATCAGCGACAAGCTATTTTCAGGGGTTATAAATAATTTTGTAGATGAATTCGCCCTGCTTTTGCATAATCACAAAAATTCAAATTTCTTTAAAGCCTACGCTCAGATAATAGAAATTTTTATGCAGATTGAGCGTACAATACTTTCTATTGAGGCGCCTACTAAACCTATCGGCGATAGCGTAGCGGTGGCCTCGATGAAAAAAGAGCCGTTTCAAAGCAAGATGCCTACGGCAAAAACCAAGCTTCACTGGGAAGAATTTACTCCCGTTATACAAAATGAATTTTAAGCTATCCGCTTAAAATTCATCACTTCAAAAGCTTATAAATTTGCTCTAGTCGAAGTTCGAATAAGCTTTAACGTCGGTAATTTATCTTAAAAAAGAGATTTTGTAAATTTTTAATTTTATTTAGAGATAAATTTATTATGTTGCTTTTCAACAAATTAACAACTCAGTAGTTTTAGACGAATTTAGCTCCACTGAAATTTAACTTGTTATTTAAGACAAGCCAAACTCAAGCATTACAAAGCCCGAATTTAAATATCTCGCACAACACAAACCAAATACTATTGATTTGCATGATTAAAAAGCGTTAAATTCTAAAACACACAACAAACCACTTGCGCTTTAAATTTTACATTTTGGGCTGTTTTGGACGGGATTTTAGAAGCCTTGCCTCTTTAAAAAATATTCTAAGCGATTTTTGCTCTTTAGGCTCTATCTTGTAGCTGATAAACTCAAGGTACCATTTTATATCTTCTTTGCCGACACCTCTACTTTTAGCGTATGTCGCTAGTATGTAGTTTGGAATTTTGATTTTTTGGTTTAAGAATTTCTTGGTTAGCCTTTTGTATCTACTGAAATTTTTCGTGCATGAAAATCTACCGAATACAAAAGGTAAATTTGTCCGCTCATGCCACAGCCCGGCTAAGTCGTAAAACCGCTCGCCGCCTTCGCTAAGATAAGCTTTAAGAGCCCTATCGCCTATGATAACCTCGCCTTTGACATCTAAAATTTTAGCAAGCAAATTTGAAGAGGCAGACGCCGGATCGCTCTTTGGAAGAGAATTTTTGCGTACCAGCACGCTTTTTACATCGCGTTTTGCGACTATGCCGAAATTAAGCTTTTTATATCTTTTTTGATAGCTCTCTATGCTAGAAACTACTGCGGCATCGACTCTGCGAGCGCGTAAATTTTTATTTAAGCGACTTGGAACTCCCTTTTTAAACTCAATCGTTTTTTTGGTGTAGCTTTGAAGTGGTGAGCGCTTAAGATATATGTGAAAAGGAAGTAAATTCAGATAATCAATCTTGCCAAAGATCACAAATTTCCTTCAAAATTTCAGGAGAAAACTCCTGAAATTTACTCCTCTATAGGCTCGTTTTGAAGTAGTTTTACGTATTTTTCGACGCACTCTTTTATATCATCGTCATTTGCACTGAACGAGCCGCCGTTTATAAAAATTCTATTAAATATCATCCCGCAATAATCAGCCGTGATCTGTAGAGGCAAAAGCACTTCGCTAACGGTATGCTTGATGCTACCCTCTTTTGAATACGCAGCCTCTGCGCTTCCTAAGCTAACCACTATCTGAAGCTCTTTGCCTGCAAGCTTATTTCCCGTGCTTCCATACGCCCAGCCGTAAGTAAAAATTTCATCTATATAAGCTTTTAGCATCGCAGGAGTCGCAAGCCAAAACATCGGAAACTGAAAGACTATCCTATCGGCACTTTCTAAAATTTTTTGCTCCTCTTTCACGTTAAAAGCCTTTGTATCATATCCGTAGATGGCTTCTAAGTGCCTTACGGTAACATCGTTGATAGTTTTTGCAGCCTCAAAAAGAGCCTTATTCATTCTTGAATTTTGATAATCCGGATGTGACATAATGACAACGGTTTTCATTACTATTCCTTTCAGGTGTATTTAATTTATCCGTTTTTAACATATAAATTTAGATTAATTATATCCACAATATCTTTACTAACGGCTTTAAATTAGCTATATAAACCAGATAAATTTAACCCAAAAAGGCTACTGATTACTTCGCTTCTTCAAGTACGAAAAATTCACCCATACTGTTTTGAAGCAAGGCATTTTGCCCCTTGATATGGATGTTTACTCTTTTATTATCAGCCACTAAAAACAACCCCTTAGGAGTATCTTTCTTCTTAAGTTCATAAACATCTCCGTCGCTATCTTCCATAGTTGCGGTCTGCCAGCCGTCGCTGCTTGTTAGCTTAACCGCGTAAAATACGCTTGAAAACTGCCTTTCTTCGACTTTAGCACTAGATTTTGTCGCGCCAGAAGCAGCACAACCCGCCATAAAAACAGATAAAAGCAAACAGGCTAGAAAATTTCTCATTTTATTCCTTTTTATAAATTCATTAAATTTCACGAAAATATCTGCTTATAGTGTGTTAAACACTCTATCTCCCGCATCGCCAAGACCCGGAACTATATAATTTCTCTCGTCAAGTTTCTCGTCTATCGCCGCGGTAAAAACCTCAACATCAGGATAAATTTCACTAAATCTTTTTAGCCCCTCAGGAGCTGCGATGATAGAGATAAATTTGATATGCTTAACGCCGTTTTTTCTTAAAAATTTAACCGCATCTATAGCCGTACCGCCCGTAGCAAACATCGGATCTATGATGATAGCAACGCGATCTTTAGCGTCCTTTGGAAGTTTAGCGTAAAAAAACTCAGCCTCAGCCGTCTCTTCATTTCTCTGAAAGCCCAAAAAGCCTACGCTTGCATCAGGAATCAGCGTAAAAACACTATCAAGCATACCAAGAGCGGCGCGCAATATCGGGCATATCATGATTTTATCGGCTAGCTTTTTAGCCGTCGTATCGGCGACGGGAGTTTTGACGCTAACTTCACGCAAACCAAGATCTCTGGTGGCCTCAAATATCATCAAATGGCTTATCTCATCTACAAGCATTCGAAATTGAAACGGCTCTGTCGAGATATCTCTTAAAATGGCCAGCTTATGCTCTATGAGCGGATGAGAGATGAGCTTAACGTTTTTCATACTATGCCCTTTGCAAGTCTATCCGTATAAGCGTTTATATCGAAATTCTCAACCCTTGCCACACCGTCTTCGATAGCGGCTTTTGCGACGGCAGGAGCAACGGCCGTTAAAACACGCTTATCAAAAGGCTTTGGTATGATGTAATCCTTACCGAATTTTAACTCATCTTCGCCTGAAGCTCTACAAACCTCCTCAGGCACGGGCTCTTTTGCCAAGTCGGCTAAAGCGCGGGCAGCCGCCATTTTCATATTTTCCGTTATCTTTCTAGCTCTTACGTCAAGCGCTCCTCTAAAGATAAAAGGAAAGCCAAGCACGTTATTTACTTGATTTGGATAATCACTCCTGCCCGTTCCCATCATGACATCGCTTCTTACTTCAAGAACTTCTTCAGGGAAAATTTCAGGCGTAGGGTTAGCAAGCGCAAATATGATAGGCTCCGGATTCATGCTTTTTACCATATCTTTTGTAAGCACGCCAGGCTTGCTAAGTCCTAAGAACATATCAGCGCCCTTAACCGCATCAGCCATCGTTCTATCGCTTGTTTTTATCGCAAATTCTTGCTTTTCGGCGGTCAGATCGTCTCTTTCATCATGCACTACGCCCTTGCTGTCTATCATCACGATATTTTTAGCACCAAGCAGTCTATACATCCTAGCGCAAGCTACTCCCGCAGCGCCTGAGCCGCTTACTACGATCTTAATCTTTTCTATATCTTTGCCTGAAATTTCAAGCGCGTTTATAAGACCGGCACTGGTTATCATCGCCGTTCCGTGCTGATCGTCATGCATTACGGGGATATCAACGGCTTCTTGAAGCTTCTTTTCTATCTCGAAGCATTTTGGAGCTTTTATATCTTCTAAATTTATACCGCCAAAGGTAGGAGCAAGCGCTTTACAAATTTCAACTATCTTATCCGGATCTTTTTCGTCAAGCTCGATATCAAAGGCATCTACGTTTGCAAATTTTTTAAACAAAACAGACTTGCCTTCCATGACGGGCTTACCCGCTACAGCTCCTATATCGCCAAGTCCAAGCACTGCCGTGCCGTCGGTTATGACGGCTACTAAATTCGCTTTATTGGTATATTTATACGCAAGTTCATTATCCGCTTCAATCGCCTTGCAAGGCTCTGCAACACCGGGAGTGTAAGCCATGGATAGATCCCTTGCGCTCTCGCACGGAGTTTTTACGTTGATCTCTATCTTGCCGCCAACGTGATAAGCTAAACTCTCCTCTTTCGTTACATGTGTCATTTCGTTTCCTTGTATTTTATTATATTTTCTATTCTTTTTTTTATCTCCGCGCTTCCAAGTACTTCAAGTACTTCAAATATCGAAGGAGAGACGCTTGAACCCGTTAAACTCACTCTTAAAGCCTGAGCCAGATCTTTTAATTTCAGACCGTTTTGTTCTAAAAATTTAGTAGTTATCTCCTCATAGCCCGCAGCGCTTAGATCATAAGTTAAAATTTCTTTAAATTTAGCCAAAATTTCAAGGCTTTGCTCGGTTATAAATTTGCCAAAAGCCTTTTCGTCATAAACGCTTGGCGCATTGATGATAGTCTTTGCGCTTTCGCTCATCTCAAGCAAGGTTTTAGAGCGCTCTCTTAGCGAATTTAGTAGAATTTCACCCTTTGGCATAGCCTTAAAATCCACTCCAAATTCAAGCATATCCTTAGCCAGCCTATCGTAAGGCAGAGTTTTGATGTAATGAGCGTTTAGCCACTCAAGCTTTTGTGCATTATATGTGCTTGAGGATTTGTTTATATGGTGGGGATCGAAGTATTTAAGCATATCTTCCATGCTAAAAATTTCATCATCTCCATGACTCCAGCCAAGTCGCACTAAGAAATTTAAAAGCGCTTCAGGCAGATAGCCCATACGTTTATACTCCATCACGTCCGTTGCTCCGTGACGCTTGCTTAGCTTCTTGCCGTCTTCGCCGTTTATCATCGCGACGTGAAAAAATTTAGGAGGTTTAAAGCCCAGCGCATCGTATAAAACGATCTGCTTTGGAGTGTTTGAGAGGTGATCATCGCCTCTTATAACGTGAGTTACGCCCATAAGTATATCATCTATAACTACCGTAAAGTTATATGTAGGCGTGCCGTCGCTTCTGGCGATAATAAAATCATCCAAGATATCTTCGGCTCTAAATTTAACTTCGCCTTTTATGCCGTCATTTATCAAAATTTCGCCTGTTAAAGGCGCTTTTATCCGTATAACAGGATCGATTCCTTCAGGCGGAACACCCGTAAAGTCGCGGTATCTGCCGTCATATTTAGGACGCTCTTTACGCGCTTCTTGTTGCGCTCTAAGCTCATCAAGCTCCTCTTTACTCATATAATCCTTATACGCCTTGCCTTCCTCAAGCAGCTTTTTAACATACTCTTTATATATATCAAAGCGCTTTGACTGATAAGTAACCTCTCCGTCATAATCAAGCCCACACCAATCAAATGCCTCTTTTATAGCGACGGTAGCTTCTTCGGAGTTGCGTTTTAAGTCGGTATCTTCGATACGAAGTAGAAATTTCCCGCCGTTTTTCCTAGCGTAAAGATAGCTATAAAGGGCGGTTCTAAGTCCGCCTATGTGTAAATACCCTGTCGGACTCGGGGCAAATCTCGTAACTATCATAATTTTGCCTTTATTATCAATCTTAAAAATTAAAATGTTATAATTGCGGATAATTATATTTACTTTAAACTTAAATAAGGGTTTTATATGTCTAAAAAGATGTTTTTTCTGGCTTTTTTACTCAGTGCAAATTTCGCTTTTTCGCAACAACTCGTAAACGGACTGGCGGCCATAGTAGAAAACGAACCTATAACGATGTATGAGGTTTATAAAACTTCGCAAATTTTAAAAACAGATGAGAAAAGCGCTATAAATTTTTTGATCAAAGATAGACTCGAGCAAGCGCAGATAAAAGCTTTAAACATTGACGCAAGCAGCTTTGAGATAAATGAAAGAATGCAAAAAATTGCACAAGAAAACGGTGTAAATTTAGCCGATCTTAGCAGCGTACTATCGCGTCAAGGCATAAACTATAGCGATTTTAAAGAGGATGTCGCAAAGAGTATCAAACAAGAAAAGCTCTATCAAAACATCTTCAAAGACGCAAAAGTAAATGTTAGCGAAGAGGGAGCGAGGGCCTATTTTGAGCAAAACTCTAGTCAATTCGTAAAATTCGCAGAGGTTAAAGCAACACGATATATATCAGGACAAAGAGAGCTTTTAGAATCTATTCAAGATTCGCCGTTAAGCGTAAATCCTGCCGTAAAAACCGAAATTTTAGAACTTAAAAGCGAGCAAATTCCGCCTCAACTAAGACAAATTTTTGAGATGACGAAAGACGGTTCATTTACTCAAATTTTCCAAACACCAAGCGGATTTGAGATGTTTTTAGTTAGTTCAAAATCAGGCGTAACGATGCCAAGATTTGAAGATGTAAAAAACGAAGTCATGAGTAGCATATATAGACTCGAAGAAGAGCGCGTCATAAGCGAATACTTCAATAAACTTCGCGCCAAAGCAAATATCAAAATGCTTAGATAATTTCTCTTTTAAGAGTGAAATTTGAGCTCAAATTTCACTCTTTTTAAATTTATCTAAAAACATGAGCGAATATCGGCTCGCTTAGCTTAAATTCAAAACTATTTCTATCTACTAAACCAACGCATTTATCGCTATCATAAAGCTTAAGCAAAAATTCCGCCATCTGCTTAGATGAGTGATATCTCTTAAAATTTGCATCATAGTCGTATTTGTCTTTGTCGGTTGCTCTCATACCGAATTCAGTCTTAGTAGCCGCAGGAGCTAGTACTTTAGCCTGCATTTTAGCGCCGTTTGCTCTAAGTTCATGATATAGCCCCTCGGTAAACACGCTTACGTAAAATTTGCTAGCACAATACGTAACTGCGTTTGGCACGATGCTGTATCCTCCGGCTGAAGAGATATTAACAATCTTGGCAGGTTTATCAAAATAATCCCTTGCAAAAAGAGTTGAAAAGATAGTAAGAGCCTTGATATTTAGATCTATCATTTGCTCGGTTTTGTCTAAATTTTGCGAACCTACAAGGCTATAATCACCAAAGCCTGCGTTATTTATCCAAGCTTTAATATCATAAATTTTAAGTTCGTCATAAATTTTATGAACATTTTTAGGATTCGAGAGATCACAAATTTTAGTTATCACTTTAAGATTGTCAAAATCGGCTAAAATTTCAGCCTTTAAGCTATCTAAAAGTACTCCGCGCCTAGCTATAAGCACTAAATTCTCGCCACGCTTTGCAAAAGCTTTGGCGGCTTCATATCCGATACCCGAGCTAGCGCCCGTTATAACGATATAAGAGTCCATTTTGTCTCCTTGTATGGTTTAATAGTTTGAAATAATAAACAGCCTTAGTCTTAGCAAGCAGAAAAGATTTTCGGCTTTGCAGATAAACAAAGCCGAATCGGTGCAATCTTAGTGTTTAGATAAGTAATTCGTATCGTAATTATTGTTGATAAAATCTTTGTTTTCCATCATTCCTATATGAAAATCTCTAGTAGTTTTTATACCGTGTATGACAAGCTGCTCAAGAGCCACTTTCATCTTGTGGATTGCTTTGTTTCTATCCTCGTCCCACACGATAAGCTTGCCGATCATGCTGTCATAATAAGGCGGTATAGAGTAATCCTGATAGATATGGCTATCCATACGCACGTTTCTACCGCCCGGACAGACGTACTTAGTAATCTTTCCCGGACTTGGCGCGAAAGTGTTTGGATCCTCAGCCGTTATCCTGCACTCTATCGCGTGTCCTTTTAGACTGATACTCTCTTGACTAGGAAGCTTCTCGCCTTCTGCGACTTTTATCATAAGCTCGATGATGTCAAGTCCGCTTACCATTTCGCTTACGCAGTGCTCAACCTGCAAACGGGTATTCATCTCGATAAAGTAAAAGTCCAAATTTTTATCAACTAAAAATTCAAACGTCCCCGCACCCTCATAGCCTATGGCTTTAGCCGCTTTGATTGCGGTTTCGTGAAGTCTTGCACGGGTATTTTCATCAAGCAAAATAGCAGGGCTTTCTTCGATTAGCTTTTGATGTCTGCGCTGCATAGAGCAATCACGTTCGCCGACGTGAACAACATTGCCGAATTTATCGCCAATGATTTGAACTTCGATATGACGTGGGTTTAGGATGTATTTTTCCATATACATTGTTCCGTCGCCAAATGCGCTCATGGCCTCGCTTTCAGCCGACCAAAACGCCTTTTCGATATCTTCTTCTTTCTCAACCACTCGCATACCGCGACCGCCACCGCCCGCGGCAGCCTTTAAGATAACAGGATAGCCGATTTTTTTGGCTAGCTCTTTGGCAGCTTTCGTATCCGAAATAGCTCCGTCAGAGCCAGGTATTACAGGCACTCCCGCTCTTTGCATCATCTGTTTTGCTTTGCTCTTATCGCTCATTAAAGCCATAGCCTCTACGCTAGGTCCTATAAATTTTAGATTGTGGTGAGCGCAAATTTCAACGAAATTTTGATTTTCACTTAAAAAACCGTATCCAGGAAATATCGCGTCAGCTTCGCTTATCTCAGCAGCGCTGATGACTGCAGGGATATTTATATAGCTGTCACTTGAACGCGGTCCGCCTATACAGATAGCTGCGTCTGCGTATTTAACATAAAGGGCGTCGGCATCGGCGGTAGAATAAACCACGATAGCCTCTTTGCCCATCTCTTTGATAGTTCTTAGTGCGCGCAGTGCTATTTCACCGCGATTTGCGATTAAGACTCTTTTGATTTCCATTAAATTTTCTCCACTCCAAATAGCGGCATCGCAAATTCAACAGGCTGCCCGTCTGAAACCAACATCTCGGTGATAGTGCAATCAAATTCCGCTTCAATCTCATTCATTATCTTCATGGCTTCTATGATGCCTATTACATCGCCTTTTCTCACTCTTTGTCCTACTTTTACAAACGGCGCCGCACCGGGGCTTGGAGCTACATAAAATGTCCCTACCATAGGCGATTTGATACTCTCTTTTGGGCTTGTAGTTTGCTTAACTTCAGAGCTTACTACTACATTTACGGGTGTTGGAGCCGGAGCAGGCATTGGAGCGGGCGCGGGCTTAGGAAGCTCGCAACAATCGGCGAATTTTTCAAGCTCGACTTCAAAATCTCCGCTTTTAATCTTGATACGGTTCATATCCATTTCGTTAAAAAACTCGATCAACTCTTTGATGTCTTCTTTTTTCATAAAGCTCTCCTAAAAATTTTAAGCTAATTAGGGTATTGTATCAAAAAAATATAAAACTTCAATTTGTTTAATCTTATATTCATACCAACGGGCTTTAGTTGCATACTCAAGGAGTGACAAATAGTGACATTTAATACAAAATGCGGCTATAAGTTAATATTAATTTTTGATTTTAAAATAAAATTTAGCCCAAATATTGAATAATCAAATTTTATATTAAATTTAAGGAAATTTCTTGGCAAAGATAGCTATAAACGGTGCAAGCGGCTTTGTTGGCAACTACTTGACTGATTTTTTAAAGTCAAAACACGAGATAGTGCACATACCAAGAGGAATTTATAACGACATAAAACAACTGCAAGACAAGATAGAAGGATGTGATGCCATAATAAATTTAGCAGGTGCCAGCATAGCTAAAAAATGGAGCGAATCATATAAAAAAGAGCTTGTATCAAGCAGGCTGGATACTACGATAAATTTAGTAAAAGCTATGCAAAATTTACAAAATAAGCCAAAAATTTTCATCAGTACTTCGGCTGTGGGCATATACAAAACAGGCAAAGAACACGATGAAAGCTCGCAGGAATTTGACGACGGGTTTTTAGGAGAACTTTCTAAAAAATGGGAAGAAGAGGCGCTAAAAGCCAAGCATCTAGGCATCAAAACGGCTATTTTTAGGATATCGGTAGTTATCGGCAAGGGCGGTGCACTAGAAAAGATGCTTCCCGTTTTTAAACTCGGTCTTGGCGGAATTTTAGGCGACGGCGAACAAGGATTTTCATGGATAGATATAAACGATCTGGCAAGAGCTTATGAGTTTGTATTATCAAACGAGCTTGAAGGTATCTATAACCTCTCTTCGCCAAATCCCATATCAAACAAAGAATTTACCGCCGCTCTTGCCAACGCCCTAAAACGACCGGCTTGGTTTAAGGTGCCCGAATTTGCACTTAAGCTTAAATTCGGCGAAGGAGCTAAGATACTAACTCAAGGGCAGAAAGTATATCCTAAAAATCTACTTCAAAACGGATTTAAATTTGACTACGCAAAGATAGAAGATAGCCTAAAGCACGCTTTAAGTTAGCTAAATTTGACTTACGCGCCGGTCTTTCTTGCTTCAAGTAAATTTATAAATCCAAACATTGCTAGGCTTAAGACAACCAAAATAAGGCTTAGAATGAGTGCGCGTTCGTTTTCTCCGTCATAAACGGCGTTAAAAATCGCAAGCGAAACGGTGTCTGTCTTTCCTACTATATTTCCGCCAAGCATGAGCGTGATACCCACTTCGCCAAGACCTCTTGCAAGAGCTAAAACAAGGGCTGAAATGATGCTTTTAATGACGTTTGGCATTATTATGAAAACTGCTATTTCAAATTTATTCTTGCCAAGGCTCTGCCCCGCTTCAATAAGACTTTTAGGCAAGCTTTCAAGCGCTGCGGATACGGGCTTAACCAAAAGCGGAAGCCCTGCTAAAAACGAAGCTATAACAAGAGCGCTGAAACTAAAAACTATCTGCAAATTTAAAGCCTCTCCCAAAAATGAGTTGCGCCCCAGCAAATAAAGCAACAAAAATCCCGTCGCAATCGGCGGAAATATCAAAGGAAACATAACCAAAGCCTCAAGAGCCGGCTTAAATTTGCCCTTATAAAACGCTAGAAAATAAGCTATCGGAAGTCCGATCAAAACAAGACAGACAAAGGTTATGCAAAGCGTTTTGGCACTTAAAATCAAAGGGTGAATCAACCAAGAAAACTCGCTCAAATTTTAAACCTTTTTAGTTTTCACGCATAAATTTAGCTTAACAAAAGCTAGAAATTTTATCTTAAATCTTTTATTTGTAACGCAAATTAATTTAAATTTACCAAACCACGGAAATCTATATTTAAACTCTCTTTTGATTTTAAATTAATCAAATTTACAAATTCCACTCAGCTAGCAAATCTTAAAGCCTTAAATGCTATATAAATTTTGCTTTTAGAAGCGACAAATCAAAAGATCAAGCACTCACTTTAAACCGAATTTGGCAAAAATTTCCTTTGAACGCTTGCTTTTAAGCTCATCTATAAATTTAGCGCAATCTGCGTGTTTTTCACATGCCGCAAGCTTAGCCGCACTTATAAAAACAGGGCTATAAAGACTCTCATCTACATAAATCACCGAACCGAATTCATCTCTTCTGGCTTCAGCTTCGGTCGAATTTATAAATCCCGCATCAACTTCACCGTTAAGCACGTAAGCCACCACTTGAGGAACTCCCGCCACGGCAAGCATCTTTGAGCCTACCTCTTTTTCTAAGTTAGAATTTTTAAGAAACTCAGTAGTGCGAATTCCGTAAATAGTTTCTTTAGCATCAGGCATCGCGATACGCTCAAATTTCAAGATATCCTTGATCTCATTTATCGTTTTTCCTTTAGGAGTTACAAGAGCCAAAGTGCCTTTTCCAAGGCGTTCGTAGCCCTTTATCGCAAGTCCGCTTTTGTTTAAAAACGCTTCATCGCCTACTATCACCGCCATCTTGCCTTCTGCTGCTTGGATAGTGATTTGCTTGATGTTTGCAAAGGCAGCTTCAACATTTACGCCGTCTTTTTTAAGGTTTTCGATAACTGCCGTTACGGGCTTTTTGTATCCGCCGCCCGCACCTACAAGCAAAGCATCCGAAGCAAGTGCGAAGCAGACGGTAGCCGCTAAAAATAAAAATTTTTTCATGCTGATCCTTTTAGTTTTAAAATTTCGCAAATAATATAAAATATATACTTATATACTAATAAAATAGGCTTTATATCGATATTAATTTAAATTTTATATTTTAAATTTACAAAATACTTCATGCGGCGCGAATATGATATAATTAACAAATTCAAAATAAGGAAAAAAGATGGGTCTAAAAAGCGATAGATGGATACGAAAAAAAAGCCTAGAAGAGCGCATGATAGTGCCTTTTTGCGAGGAGCAAGTAGGCAAAGGTGTCGTAAGTTACGGCGTTAGCAGCTACGGATATGACATAAGGGTCGGAAATGAGTTTAAAATTTTTACAAATGTCGGCGGCACGGTTGTAGATCCAAAGAATTTCGACGAAAAAAACGTAGTTGATTTTGTTGGCGATGTATGTATAGTTCCGCCAAATTCTTTTGCACTTGCTCGCACGGTCGAGTATTTTAATATGCCTGATAACGTGCTAGCCATCTGCCTTGGTAAAAGCACCTACGCGCGCTGCGGTATCATCGTGAACGTAACGCCGTTTGAGCCGGGATTTAAGGGACATATCACGATTGAAATTTCAAACACGACCCCGCTTCCGGCTAAAATTTACGCAAACGAAGGCATAGCGCAAGTTTTATTTCTAGAAGGCGATGAGCCTTGCGAAGTGACATACGCCGATAAAAAGGGTAAATATCAAGCTCAAGAAGGCATAACGCTACCTAGAATTTTAAAATAAATTTTGGCTTTAAAAGCAGGTTTTAAATTTTAAGTTAAAAGTGTAGTTTAGCTGATAAAAACCGCCAGATGAGCTAAATTTTGGTATATATTTTGCTTAAGCTTTATAAAATAAACTTTTTAGGAAATAAAGATGTTTAACGGAAAAAATATTTTAATCACCGGCGGAACAGGAAGCTTCGGCAAGAAATACACCGAAATTTTGCTTAAGAATTTTAAGCCAAAAAGGCTAATTATCTACTCAAGAGACGAGCTTAAGCAATACGAAATGGCTCAAGTTTTTAAAAATCCCGCAATGAGATATTTTATCGGCGACGTGCGAGATGAAAAGAGGCTTAAAACCGCGATGGATGGAGTTGATTTTGTCATTCACGCAGCCGCGATGAAACACGTTCCCATAGCCGAATATAACCCGATGGAGTGCATAAAAACAAACATCAACGGCGCTCAAAACGTCATTGACGCAGCCTTTGCTTGCGGGGTAGATAAAGTGATCGCGTTATCAACGGATAAAGCTTGCAACCCGGTAAATTTATACGGCGCCACAAAGCTTGCAAGCGATAAGCTGTTTGTCGCGGCAAACAACATCGCAGGCAGCAAAAAAACTCGCTTTAGCGTCGTAAGATACGGCAATGTCGTGGGCTCTCGAGGCTCGGTAGTGCCGCTATTTAAAAGACTCATTCAAGAAGGCGCAAAAGAGCTTCCTATAACGCATGAGCAGATGACGAGATTTTGGATCACTCTTGAGCAAGGAGTGAATTTCGTCCTTAAAAATTTTGAACGCATGAAGGGTGGAGAAATTTTTATCCCTAAAATTCCTTCCATGACTATGCTTGATCTTGCCAAGGCTCTTGCACCAGAGCTTAAAGTCAAAATCATCGGCATAAGACCCGGCGAAAAGATGCACGAAGTGATGGTCGGCAAGGATGATGCGCACCTAACTTACGAATTTAGCGACCACTACGTGATAAGCCCGTCCATTCAGTTTGCGACTATACAAGACTTTTCGACAAATGCGCTTGGCGAAAGAGGCAAACTTGTAGAAGACGGGTTTGAATACAGCTCAAATACTAATAAAATTTGGCTTGATAAAGAGGGTCTTTTGGAGATGATAAATGATAGCTTATAGCAAGCAACAGATCACAAATAGCGATATAGCAGCCGTTTGTGAAGCTATGCAAGCGGAAATTTTAACAGGCGGAGATAAGGTGGCTCAATTTGAAGCGGCCATTTGCGAATACGTCGGAGTAAAACACGCGGTAGTAATGAATTCGGCAACTTCTGCGCTTCACGTCGGATATCTTTCTCTTGGCGTAAAAGAAAACGACGAGGTCATAACTACGCCTTTAACCTTTGCGGCAACGGCAAACGCAGCTTTAATGGCGGGAGCTAAGGTTAAATTTTGCGACATCAAATTTGACGGAAATATAAACGAAAACAAGCTTTCTGAGCTAATAGCATCAAAAACAAAGGTCATAGCTCCCGTTGATTTTGGCGGAAATAGCGTAAACATAATAGAGATCATGAAAATAGCTCGCGCAAAAGGCATAAAAGTGCTTGATGATGCCTCGCACGCCTTTGGAAGCGAGATAGACGGCGCAAAGGTAGGCATTCACGCCGATGCAAGCGTGTTTAGCTTCCATGCGATTAAGCCGATCACCACTTTTGAAGGTGGCGCACTTGTTACAAATGACGATGAGATAGCGCGTCTTGCGAGACTTTACCGTTCACACGGTATAAACAAAACTCACCTTTGGAATAGCGATATGAGCGTGCTTGGATACAACTACCGCTTAAGCGACGTAGCTTGCGCGCTTGGGCTAAATCAGCTTAAAAGGCTTGATGAGATGATAGCTGTGCGAGAGAGTATAGCGCAGTTTTACGACGAAAGATTTGAGAAAAATCCATACTTTAGCACTATAAAAATTCCTCAAAACAAAAAAAGCTCGCGCCATCTTTATCCGATCTTGCTTTTTAGCAATCTTTGGAATTCAAAAGAGGAAATTTTTAAAGAGCTTCATTTAAGAGGTGTCGGCGTGCAAGTGCATTATAAACCGACTTATCAGTTTAGCTTTTATACCAAGCTTTACGGAGAGATCGAGCTAAAGACGGCGGAGGATTTTTACAAAGCCGAACTTAGTTTGCCGTGCCACCAGAGCATGAGCATGGATGATGCAAAATTCGTAGCCGATGCTCTGCTTGAGGTGCTTAGCGAATTTGCAAATCAAAGGCGCGTTATATGAATCTTTGTGTCATACCCGCTCGCGGCGGAAGCAAGCGGATACCGCATAAAAACATCAAAGACTTTGCGGGCTTGCCGCTCATTGCTCACAGTATAAAAAGTGCACTAAATTCGGGCGTTTTTGACGAAGTAATAGTAAGTACAGACGATAAGGATATCGCAAGAATTTCGCTTAAATTCGGCGCAAAAGTGCCGTTCATGCGAGAAGCCAATTTAAGCGATGATTTTGCAACTACAAGCGATGTCATGAAAGACGCCTGCCTTAAAATGGGCGAAAATTTTAAAAACATATGTTGCCTTTATGCTACGGCTCCGCTTTTAACGGCTGAAATTTTGAGTGAGGCTTACGAGAAATTTCAAGATAATAAGTGTGAGTTTTTATTTTCCGCTTGCGAATTTAGCTTTCCTATCCAGCGTGCAATCAGGCTTGATGAAAAAGGCGCGGTAAGCATGTTTTATCCGCAACATCTAAGCACTCGCTCGCAAGATTTAGAAAGAGCTTATCACGACGCAGGACAGTTTTATTTCGCAAAACGCGAGGCGTGGCTTGCGCAAAAGCCGATATTTGCGGCACATTCCAGAGCATTTATCCTGCCAAGACACTTGGTATGTGATATTGACACGCTTGCAGATTTTGAGTTCGCACAAAAACTTTATAGAATCAATCATGAGCTTTGAAAAACTTGCAAATTTAAAAACCTTGATAAGAGCCGATAGCTCCGTAACTATCGGACATGGACACATCAGACGAGACATGGTTCTTGCAAACAAATTTAAAGATATAAGCTTTGCTTGCTTAGAGCTTGAGGGCTCGCTCATAAAAGAGATAAATTTCCGCGTTTTTACTCTTAAAACAAACGATTTAGATGAACTAATAAGCCTTATAAACACTCATAAATTTGAGCTGCTTATCATCGATCACTACGGCATTAATTACGAAGATGAAAAGACGATAAAAGAGGCTACGAGAGTTAAAATTTTAAGCTTTGACGATGAGTATAAGAGCCATTTTTGCGATATTTTATTAAACGTCAATATATTTGCCAATGCCAAAAAATATGAAAATTTACTGCCTCCCGCTTGTGAAATTTGGTGCGGGCGAGAATTTATGCTGGTAAGAGATGAATTTTATCAAGAAAAAAAGATAAAAAGAGAGAAAATTTATGACGTTTTTATCGCACTTGGCGGAACGGACAGTAAAAATTTAAGTGCAAATTTAGCGCTTAAACTACTTGAAAAAAATTTAAAAATCGCCCTTGTTACAACAAGTGCAAACGCAAATTTAAGCGCACTTAAAAAGCTCGAGAAAAGCTATAAAAACTTAACTCTTTTTACCGACTCAAATCAAATCGCAAGGCTAATGAACGAGAGTAAAGAGCTTATCATTTCGACAAGCTCTCTTGTAAACGAAGCGCTTGTTTTAGGCGCAAATTTCAGTGCGGTTATGGTTGCAAACAATCAAAAACAGATGTATAAATGGCTTATTGAAAACGGATATAAAGCCTATACAAGCGAGGATATATGATCCGTCTTATAAATTTTACCGAGCTTACAAAAGAGCAAAAGATGATGGTTTTTGATTGGCGAAACGATGAGCAAATAGCGAAATTTATGCGCTCAAAAAATATAACCTTAAAAGAGCATCTTAAATTTATCGACGGATTAAAAAGCGCTTCTGATAGACTTTACTTTTTGGTCGAAGAAAATGACGAATTTATCGGTGTGATCGACTTTATAAACATAAGCGATAAGGAGTGTGAATTCGGACTTTATGCAAATCCGAATTTAAAAAATCAAGGCGCAAAATTAATGCAAATTATAATTAACTATGCGTTTAGCGAGCTAAAGGTTTTTAGGCTCAATTCATGCGCTTATAATTTCAATGAAAAAGCCGTTGCGCTTTATGAAAAATTTGGCTTTGAAATTTATGACAAGGATGATCAAATGAGCTATCTAAGGCTTACAAAAGCGA
Organism: Campylobacter sp. RM16188; assembly: GCF_012978795.1. NCBI lineage: Bacteria > Pseudomonadati > Campylobacterota > Epsilonproteobacteria > Campylobacterales > Campylobacteraceae > Campylobacter > Campylobacter sp. RM16188. The sequence goes on from NZ_LIWQ01000003.1 coordinate 134,423, forward strand.
ATTTACAAGGCAAAACAATATGAAAATAGGAAATTTTGATACGGGTAAAAGCGTATTTATCATCGCCGAACTCTCAGCCAACCACTCAGGAAGCTTAGAGACAGCGATTCAAACCATAAAAGCAGCCAAGCGCGCCGGAGCCGATGCGATAAAGTTACAAACATATACTGCCAATAGTCTTACGCTAAATTCTCAAAAAGAAGACTTTATGATACGAGGCGGGCTTTGGAACGGGCGAAATTTATACGAGCTTTACGAGCAGGCAATGACTCCTAGAGAGTGGCATAAGGAGCTTTTTAATGTGGCTAGCAACGAGGGCTTAATCTGCTTTTCAAGCCCATTTTGCAAAGACGATGTGGATTTTTTAGAGCAATTTAACCCACCCGCTTATAAAATCGCCAGCTTTGAAGCGATTGATTATGATTTTGTAGAGTATGTGGCTCGAAAAAACAGGTCGCTTATCATCTCAACCGGCATTGCCACGCGCGATGAGATATCAGAGATAGTGCAAATTTGTAAAAATACGGGCAATAATAAAATCGCTCTTTTAAAATGTACTTCAAGCTATCCTGCGCCGTTAAATGAGATGAATTTGCTAAATATACTTTATATGAAAGATGAATTTGGCGTGCAAATAGGCTTTAGCGATCATACTTTAGGTATCGTTGCGCCCGTTGTAGCGGTAAGCTTGGGAGCACGCATAGTTGAAAAGCATTTTATACTAAATAAAGACGTAAAAAGCGTAGATGAGGCGTTTAGTCTTGATGAAGTGGAATTCTCACAAATGGTAAAAGCGGTAAGAGAAACAGAAGCCTTGCTTGGTAAAAGCAAATTTACTTCAGGTGGAGAAAACCGCAAATTCGCTCGCTCGCTCTATGCAAGTAAAGATATAAAAGCGGGAGAAATTTTTAGCGATGATAACGTAAAAAGTGTGCGTCCAAGTTATGGGCTTCATCCTAAATTTAAAAAAGAGCTAATAGGAAAAACGGCAAAAAGAGATATAGAATTTGGCGAAGCGATAGAACAAGAGGATCTATAAAAGGAGATAAAATGAGCAAAAAAATTGATAAAAAAGAGCAAATAGGCAAAAGTAGTATAAACACAAAAGAGGCTAAGCATAAAGCCGACAGTCAAGCAGGGCAGATACAAAACCCTATCTTTGAAAAAAACCTTCAAGCGTTATTTCAGCAAGATGAAATTCTAGCCGCTAGGCTCTTTGCTATGGGTGCTCAAGACAAATACGAGGTTTTTATAGGAAAAGACCCTCTTGATATAAACATAATCGACCGCAAAAGCTTTAAATACATATACGAAAATCCCATAAAAGACACGCACGATATGCTTGAAAGTCTTGAAAAACAGTATAAGCGCTATCCAATAATGTACTTTTACGGACTTGGCAACGGAATTTTATACAAAGCACTACTTTGCAATGAGACACATCAAAGAATAGTGGTCGTCGAGCCCGAGCTTGAGATAATTTATATAGTGTTAAATTTAATCGATCTTTCAAACGAACTTGCAAGTGAGCGATTAACTCTGTTTTACTCGGAATTTGCCAATTATTCGCAGTTTTATTATCTTATCGCAAAGGTTGAATTTAACAGATATGCAAAGCTTTACGATCTGCATATACATACAGATTTTTATGATAACTTTGCCGATGATTACCAAAGAATCAACCAAGAATTCACTAAAGCTATCTCTCAAATGGTCGCAAGTAGCGGAAATAGCATAGACGATATGCTAATAGGCATAAAAAATCATATAGAGAATTTACCGACTATGATCACGGGATACTCTTATGTAGATCTTGTTAAAAAGCGCCATAATCTAATGGATACTGCTATAATAGTTGCCACAGGACCTAGTCTTGACAAGCAACTTAATACGCTTAAAAAATTCGCTCCATATGCTACGGTTATCAGTCTTGATGCCTCTTATCCTATACTATTAAAGCACGGCATAAAGCCCGATTACGTAACATCTATCGAAAGAGTAGTTGCTACTTCGAGCTTTTTTAAGCATAAAAACAAAGAATTCGATAAAGACATATACTTTATCGTAGCTTCTCTAACCCACAAACAAACTATCAAAAATATCTTGCCTAGAAGACTTGTGCTAACAATAAGACCTCAGCCTAGCGAATTTATCTTTGATCTAAAAAAATACGGCTATCTTGGCATAGGGCACTCCACAGCAAATCAAGCATATCAGCTGGCAAGAGTGCTAGGGCATAAAAATATCGTTTTGATAGGGCAGGATTTAGCCTTTGCTCCTGACGGCAAAAGCCATGCGACGGGTCATGCATTCGCTCAAGCAGAAGAACACCTCTACACTAAAGCTTACGGCGGAGAAGGTGAAGTAAGGACTACTTACGTTTGGGATAAATTTAAAAATCAATTTGAAAAAGATATAGAGGAATCCAAAAAAGAAGATATAGCAACATATAACTGCACCGAGGGCGGAGCAAGGATAGAAGGCGCTATCGAAAAGCCGTTTTTAGAGGTAATGAATAAGCTTTGCAAAGACAAAAAAGTAAAAAATTTACCAAATATCAACGAAGTAAAAGAAAAAACCGCAAACAGATATCTTTTACAATCATATAAAGTTATAAGCGAAAAAATAAAAATTCAAGAACTTGCTAAATCTAAAATAGAAGAAGTGTTTTTAAAAGTGGTTCCTCAAATAGACAATATACTAAAACTTAGAGACGAAGGAAAAGTAACCGAAAAACTTTTTGATAAACTAGTTAAAATTTCAAACCAGATAGACAAAGTAAAAGAATTTATAATCAAAGAAAATTACCAAAAATTTTTAGATAGTATAGTTTCTATATCTATTTATTATCAAGAACTAGAACTTGCTAAAATTTCAGTTGCTCCAAGCGATACGGCGATAGAAAAAGTAAATAAACTCATAGAATGGGTTGAAATTCATAAATACTGGCTGTTTTCAGTTGCAGGTGGACTAAATGCCGATATAGAAACCACTAAAAAGGCTTCAAGAAATTTGATAAAAGAGCTTAAAAAAAGAGGTCTTATAGAAAAATCAAATTTAGGTAAAAGCAAAGATAATTTTAGGTTTTAAGTATATTAAAATTTCAAGTCGGATAATCCGACTTGAAATTTGAGTTTTAACAACTAAGTAACTTAACACATTTTAAGGAAGCCTTAAGGCTGAAATTTTTGAACGTTTTTCCAGCTCAGTAAAAGCCAATAAGGCTTTTACTTCGGGTAGAAACGTTTTAATGCTACTGAAGTAGTCTTAAAACGTTTTCAAGGAAACTTATCTTAGATTACTGAAGCAATCTAAGAACGTTTTGTTGAACAGCGTTAGCTTGACTCATCGCATAACTTCCTGATTGAGCTAGGATGTTAAATTTAGAGAAGTTTGCTGATTCTTTAGCAAAATCAACATCTCTGATTTGAGATTCAGCTGATTTTACGTTTACTTGAGTAACTGTTATGTTATTAACTGTTGCTACAAGTTGATTTTGAACAGAACCTAGGTCAGAGCGGATAAAGTCAAGTGTGCGTTGGGCTGATTCTGCTATATCCATAACAGCCATTGCACCACGTAGAGTCATAACGCCTGCCGATTGAGCTGAAGTCATAGAATTTCCACTCATTCTATGAAAGCCCATAGCTGCAGCAACGGTTTTGTCTATCTGACCTCTTATCTCTCTTAGTGATACAGATTTCTCAGAACCTCCGTTACTGTTACCAGTGCTAGCGCTAAATGCTAATGACAATTTAGAAGTTCCTCCAGTATTACCACTTTGTAATTTTATATCTCTACCGTCAAGGCGAACTAGGTTAAGGCGTCCAATAAAAGTCTTAGTTAATAGATATCCTTCTTTTTCTTTAACTTCTTTTCCGCCATACCCAAAAACAGTTGACATTACGTTATTATTGTTAACTTTGGCTGCCTTTATTTCCATAGCTCTGCCATCACGACTTGTTAAAACTAGTCTGCCTGTATCCACAGAGGCTTCTACTCCAGTTTGATCTTTAACAGAATTAATGGCATTAACCAATGTGCCGTTTTCGTCACCATTTTTAATAGTTAAATCTCCTACAACAACTCCATTTATAGTTAAATCCTTTAGCTCTCCACCCGCGATAGCTGCCTTACCTTTCCATGTAACATCAAAAGTGGCCCTTACACCGCTCTTGTCTGCTACTTTATTGATATTTTCAGCCAAAGCGCCAAGACCTTCTCCAAGTCCTGTCCCTACAGTAGCAGCAGCAACTTTTACGTTATTTACACCATCAACATTGATAAAGGTAATACTTAATTTACCTCCGGCAGTTAGTAGTTTAGAGCTCTCAAATCTTGTTAAGCCAATTTTATCTGATGTAGTAGCACCGATAGAAGCTTTAACAGTTTGGTTTGAGTAAGCACCGATTTGGAACTCTTTGTTAGAGAATGTTCCGTTAAGTAGTTGCTGACCGTTAAATGAAGTCGTATTACCTATGTTATCAAGCTCTTCCATAAGGCGAACGATATCAGCTTGAAGCGCTTGGCGAGACTGAGTTGTCTGTCCGTCTTGAGCAGCTTGAGTAGCTTTAACCTTGATAGTATCAAGAATTTTTAGCTGCTCATCCATTGCTTTATCTGCAACTTGAATGATACCGATAGCATCGTTACCGTTTGCTATAGCTTGACCTAAAGCGTTAGCTTGTGCTCTAAGGCTATCTGCAATAGCCAAACCTGAAGCGTCGTCAGCTGCAGTTTGAATTCTTAAACCTGAGCTTAGTTTGCCAAGAGACATAGAAAGCTCTCTATTGTTGCTGACTGCGTTTGCGTGTGTGTTAAGTGCATTTATGTTAGTGTTAATGCGAAAACTCATTTTAAATCCTTTTAAGTTTAGTTACGACTTCATGTCGCACAAAAACTATATCGTGAGTTTTAAAAAAAAGTTTATAGCCAAAATGAAAAAAATTAAATTTTTATTTTTATGATAAATTTTTTGCTACAATTAGCCGATAAATTTTTAATAAGGTTATAATAATGAAAAATTTAATCATCGTAGAATCACCCGCCAAAGCAAAAACTATCAAGAATTTTTTAGGCAAAGACTACGATGTGATAGCCTCCAAAGGGCATATCAGAGATCTTCCTAAAACGACTTTTGGCATAAAGATAGAAGATGACAAATTCACTCCCGAATACAAAGTAAGCACAGATCACTCCAAAGTCGTAAAAGAGATAAAAGAGCTTGCTAAAAGCGCAGATAACGTCTATCTGGCAACCGACGAGGATAGAGAGGGAGAAGCCATAGCCTATCATATCGCAATGGCGATAGGCAAAAAGCCAGAAAGTCTGCCAAGAATCGTATTTCACGAGATAACTAAAACTGCGATAAACAACGCCTTAAATACTCCTCGCACGATAAATATGTCAAGCGTAAACGCCCAGCAAGCACGCCGCTTGCTTGACCGTATAGTGGGATATAAGCTCTCTCCGCTTTTAAATTTAAAAATCCAAAAAGGGCTAAGCGCAGGCAGAGTGCAAAGTGCGGCTTTAAAGATAATAGTAGATCGCGAGCGTGAAATTCAGGCATTTAAACCTATAGAATACTATACGATAGATACGAAATTTAAAAAAGATTTAGAAGCCGAGCTTGTTAAATTTGAAAACCAAAAGATAGAAAAACTTACGATAACAAACCCGGATCGTGCAAAATTTATCGTAGAAAATTTAAAAAACGACAAATTTAAAATTCGCGAGATCGAAAGCAAAGAGCGCAAAACCGAACCAAGCCCGCCGTTTATGACCTCAACACTTCAACAAAGTGCGAGCAACAGGCTTGGATTTAGCCCTAGAAAAACGATGATGATAGCTCAAAGCCTATATGAAGGCGTGCAAACCCATCAAGGCTTCATGGGCGCGATAACATACATGAGAACCGATAGCTTAAATTTAGCCAAAGAGGCGGTTGAAGCCGCACGCGAGATCATTAAAAGCGAATACGGAGAGAAATACCTGCCAAGCAAGGCTAAAATTTACGCTACCAAAAGCAAAGGGGCGCAAGAAGCTCACGAGGCGATACGCCCTACAAATTTAAGCTTTACGCCCGATATAGCGGCTAAATTTCTGGAAAAAGACGCGCTTAAGCTTTATACGCTTATATACAACCGCTTTTTAGCATGCCAAATGAGCGCAAGCATAAGTCAAACGCAAAACGTCTTTGTGTCAGGCGATAAGGGCGAGTTTAAGATAAGCGGACGAAAGGTACTATTTGAGGGCTTTTATAAGGCTTACGGGGATTTGGATAAGGATAAAATTTTACCGAATTTAAATATCGGCGACGAGATGAACTTGCAAAGCATATCAAGCAGCCAGCACTTTACCGAACCGCCTAGTCGCTACTCGGAAGCGGGGCTTGTTAAAAAGCTTGAAAGCCTAGGGATCGGTCGCCCAAGTACATACGCGCCGACCATATCGCTACTAACTTCGCGCGATTACGTAAGAGTGGAAAAAAAGCAGCTCATACCAAACGAGATAGCATTTACGATGATGGGTGTGCTTGAAGAACACTTTAGCGATATCGTCGATAGCGAATTTACGTCGGTTATGGAGGAAAAGCTTGATAGCGTAGCTGAAGATAAAGTTGATTGGCAAAAGCTTTTAAGCGAATTTTACTATCCGTTTATGGAGAAGATCTCAAGCGGCAAAACAAATATAAAAAGCCAAAAAGTAGCAACTCCAATCGGCGAAAAATGCCCTGAATGCGGAGGCGATCTGCTTCTTAGAAAAGGGCGATTTGGTGAATTTATAGCTTGCGGAAATTTCCCAAAATGCAAATACTCGCGCAATATCAAAAAACAAGAAACAAGCGAGTCAAGCGACCAAGCAAAGCCGAAAAAAGAGCTTAAAAAGCTTGACGTGCCTTGCCCTGAGTGCGGAAGCGATCTGGTTGAGCGCATAAGTAAGCGCGGTAAATTTTACGGATGTTCGGGCTATCCGAAATGCAATTTTATCAGCAAATACGAGCCGACAACCGAAAAATGCGACGAATGTGGCGGTATGATGGCAAGAAAAGAGCTTAAAAAGGGCATTTTCCTAGAGTGCGTAAAGTGCAAAAACAAAAAGCAGATAGAGGGATAATACTAGCCCGTCCCTCTATACAAAGAATTTGGAACGAGTAAAACTAGTATTAGAGACTTTGCCTGATATCTTAAGCCGCTTTACCGCTTGAGCCGCCTCCGCCAAAATCTCCGCCTTTGCCGCTAAACACGCCGACTTTTTTAAATATCGCAAAAAACATAATAGTTAAAAACAGTATAAAAAATTCTTTTGCTATACTTAGATGTGTTTTTGGTTTTTCATCTTCTTGCGTTAAATAACTAATTAAAAAATCATCTTTATCATTAAAGTTCTCTTTTTTCTTAAAATTCAGCATAAAAACTATAAGTGATACTATAATAAAAAACCCGATAAACACCAAAATTATCAGCTTTTTATTTTCAAACGCTACATAAAGGATCGCAAAAACGCCGACATAAAAGACAATAACAAAAACCGATGTGATCAAACTTCTAATAAGCTTAAAACCAAGTTCGTATCTTTTTTTGTAAAACAAAAGAGCAAAATTTGCAATAATAAAACTAATAAATAAAAACCAAATAAAACCTTGAAAGATTGGCTCTTTAAACATATCTATATAAGTTTGAGGAGTTAAAAATTTAAGCATAAATTCTTTAATCTTATCAATGTTTGAATAAGTTATATCAATTGCAATATAAATTAAAATCGCAGACAAGATAATCTTTTGAGTTTTTGTAATCTCTATTTCAAGTTCGGGTTCAGGTTCTGACTCAGGCTTAGACTCAGGCTCTAGTTGCACCATCATATCTTCGTAGTATCTATCACCAAAACTCATAAGCTTATCATAAAAGCCTTTTTCATTTTGTTCTTTATTCATATTTTAGCTTTTTGTTAAATTAATATTTAAAATTTATCTAAAAAATTTGAAATTTAATATAAAATTTACAAAAGTCACTTGCAAATTAAATCTCAACCAAATATAAGCGTAAATTTAACTCAAATTTGCAACCAAAAAGCCAAAACAAGGCGCGTTTAAACAGATAAAAGCTTTGATTTTGTATAATGTTAATTTTTATAAAATCAACAAAAAGAGAATTTATGAAACAAATTATGCTATGCGCGATCTGTTCGCTAAATGTCGGCAACTGCTCGGAAGACTGCGGTTACTGCACGCAAAGCGCAAAAATAGACGCCAGAATAGAAAAATACAAATTAAAAACAATCGAAGAGATCATCTATGAGGCTAAAATAGCCTCAAACAACCACGCACTTGGCTTTTGCCTAGTAACTTCTGGTAAAAATTTAAACGACACCAAGCTTGAGCTTATCTGCAAAGCGGCAAAAGAAATTTCAAAAGAGCTTCCGAATTTAATGCTGATCGCATGCAACGGAATGGCAAGCTACGAGGCGCTTAAAGAGCTTAAGAGTGCGGGAGTTTTTAGCTACAACCACAATCTTGAAACCAGCCGCGAATACTTTGCTAAAATTTGCACTACGCACATTTGGGATGAGAGATTTGAAACGAATTTAAACGCCAAAAGGGCAGGATTGGCGCTTTGTTGCGGGGGTATATACGGACTTGGCGAGAGTAACGAGGATAGAGTTAGCTTTAGAAATAGTCTAAAAGAGCTTGATCCGTTTTCCACGCCTATAAATTTCTTTATCCCGCACGCAGCACTTCCTATAAAACAAGAAAAACTAAGCCAAGATGAGGCGCTAAGAATCATAAAAGATACGAAAGAGGCTTTGCCAAACGCAAGAGTCATGATAGCAGGCGGCCGCGAAGCGGTGCTTAAAGAGCGTCAATATGAAGTTTTTGACTACGGCGCGGAGGCTATCGTGATAGGAGATTATCTTACGGCTAAAGGCGAAGTTGCAAGCAGCGATATAAAAGAGCTTACAAAAAGGGGATATAGCTTTGCCACACTCTGCCACTAGCGGTCTTAGCATACTAATAGCACTTGCTTTTATAGTATTTACCTCGCCGTATTTTTCTAAAATTTTGCGTATCCCAATCGCTCCTGTTGAGATTATTTTGGGTGCGGCTGCGGGGTATTTTGGACTTATAGGGCACAACGACATATTTCATATAGTTAGCGAAGTCGGGTTTTTCTACCTGATGTTTTTAGCGGGAACCGAAGTTGATCTAAAGATATTTTTTACAACCGATAAAAAAATCCTAAAATCAGGGCTCATATACATAGCACTTCTCTATCTGCTCTCATCTATAATTACGTTTAGCTTTGATCTAACACCGCTTTTTATCCTCATCATACCGCTTATGAGCGTGGGTATGATATTTACGCTGTTTAAAGAGTATGGAAGAGAAGAAAAATGGCTAAATTTAGGCATGCTTGTCGGCTCCATAGGTGAAGTTGTAAGTATAGTTCTTTTGACGTTTGTCGGGGCATACCTGAAATTTGGCGCCGGAAGCGAGCTGGCACTTTCTATTATTTACCTTGGAGGATTTTTACTGCTTAGCGCATTTGGCTTTAAGATGCTAAACGTGCTTTTTTGGTGGTATCCTCAGCTAAAAGTCATGCTTATGCCTCATTATGATAACGCCGAAAAAGACATAAGGCTTTCTATGGCGCTATTTTTCGGCATTATCGCACTTATGCTTTATCTTGATCTTGAGATAGCCTTTGGAGCTTTTGTCGCAGGCACATTTATAGCGACATTTTTTGATCACAAAAAAGACCTTCCGCATAAGCTTGCAAGCTTTGGATTTGGCTTTTTGGTACCTACATTTTTCATATATATCGGCTCTACTTTTAAGATTGACGCTTTATTTATGGATGGCATCATCAAAAACGCGATGCTGATAGTATCGGTAATGATAGGTTTTAGGATGATAGCAAGCCTTGTATTTTTAAATTTGCTCGGCTTTAAAAAGACCATGCTTTACGCACTATCTCACTCTATGCCGCTTACGCTTTTGATAGCCGTTGCTACCATAGCTCACAAATCAGGCGACATAAGCGAGGAATTTTACTTCTCTTGTATCCTTGCAAGTCTAACTCAGGCTATAATAGTGATGATAAGTATAAAAATTTTGATGAATTCCCAAAAGAAAAATTTTAGAGCAATCTCAAAGGAGTAAAGATGTCAAACACCGTCACGCTTACGGACAACAGAAACGGCAAGAGCTACGAATTCCCGATTTTACAAGGCACTATGGGTCCTGATGTCATAGATATATCGACATTTTTCAGCCAAACGGGTATGTTTACCTTTGACCGCGGATACACTTCAACCGCGATGTGCCGCTCGTCTATCACCTATATAGACGGACTTAAAGGCGAGCTTATGCACCGCGGATACGATATAGCATATCTAGCCGACAACAAAACCTTCCTTGATGTCGCGTATCTGCTTTTAAACAAAGAATTGCCTAACGCAAAAGAGTATGATGAATTTAGACTCGAGCTTAAAAAGCGCTCCTTTATACACGAAGGCATGATGAAAATTTTCGACGCTTTTCCGGATAAAGCTCACCCTATGGCGATCTTGCAAGCTAGCGTTTCTGCACTTAGTGCGTTTTATTTCGATCATCTTAATATGGATAAACCCGAAGAGTATCACGAAATGGCTATGCGAATAATTGCCAAAATCCCTACCATAGCCGCGTTTAGCTATCGCTACTCAAGAGGGCTTCCTATTATTTATCCGAATTTGGACCGCGGATTTACCGAAAATTTTCTTTATATGATGAGAAGTTATCCTTATGAGCACGTGAATTTAAAACCTATCGAAGTAAAGGCTCTTGATACGGTTTTCATGCTTCACGCCGACCACGAGCAAAACGCCTCAACCACGACAGTTCGCACCGTAGGCTCAACACACGCTCATCCGTATGCGTGTATATCGGCAGGCATCGGAGCTCTTTGGGGATGGGCGCACGGCGGAGCAAACGAAGGCGTCATACGCCAGCTTGAAGAGATAGGCTCGGTAGCAAACGTAGAAAAATACATCGCGCGCGCAAAGGATAAAAACGATCCGTTTAGACTCATGGGTTTTGGGCACCGCGTATATAAGAATTTCGACCCGCGCGCAAGAGTGCTTAAAAAGATGTGCGATCAGCTCTTTGATGAGATCGGCATAAATACCGAGCTTTTAAAAATCGCCAAAAAGATCGAAGAGATCGCACTTAGCGATGATTATTTCATCTCGCGCAATCTTTATCCGAACGTGGATTTTTATTCGGGACTTATATTAAAGGCGCTATCTATTCCAAACGATATGTTCGCCGTTATCTTTGTGATCGGGCGCACACCGGGCTGGATAAGCCAGTGGATAGAGCTAAAAGAGCAAGATACGATTAAGATCGTTCGTCCTAGACAGCTTTATGTCGGAGAAACAAACCGAACGCCGTCTTGATTTTTAAACCTGTGCAAAGCACAGCAACTTATAACGTCGCCCTAGGTGGGGTTAAAGGGGGCGGAGCGGGTCTCGTAACTCTGAGCAACCGCCCCCTTGATAAAAATCAAAGTGGGCAAAGTTTAAATTTTTAAGCTGATTGCCTTATGCTATATCTATAAATTTGGATTAAAATGAAAGACCTGAATTTTTTACTTGAACTAGCCAAAAGCGCCGCCTTTGAGGGCGGAAAAGAGATTTTAAAATTCTACAAAAGCGACTTAGATAAAGAGCTAAAACAAGCGCTAATGCAAAATATACCGATTGATAAAGATAATTTGCTCTTTAAGAAAAGCAAAATTTCAAACAGCCCAGAGCAAAACGACTCCAAAGAAAAAATAGGCTATGAAATTTACATAAAGCCCGATAAATCACCCGTTACTCAAGCCGATCTTGCCTCAAACGACAAAATTTTTGAAATTTTAAGCTCAAGTGGCCTACCGATTTGCTCGGAAGAGAAAATTTTAGATGAAAATACAAATGAATTTTGGCTTATAGACCCGCTTGACGGCACAAATGATTTTATTAGCGGGATAGGTGAATTTTGCGTCTGCATAGCCCTTATCAAGGATTTTAGACCGATTTTAGGCGTGATTTATATACCGATATCAAACGAGCTTTTTTATGCGATCAAGAATCAAGGATCGCACTACGAAAAACTGCCAAATTTCAGCTCTTATCAAAATCAAAACGCACAATTTTCAAAAGAAAATTTAAAAAACATATCAAATAAAGCTGGTAAAAGCTTAATAACTATTAGTAGGTATAGCAAAAATAAAATCCCGAATTTACTAGCCCAAAGCCTAAATTTAGAGCCCTTTAGACTAAGTTCCGCTATCAAATTTTGTAAAATAGCCGAGGGCACGGCTGAAATTTACGTTAGATTTAGTCCAAGCTGTATCTGGGATAACGCTGCAGGTGAAATTATAGCTAGTGAAGCGGGTGCCGTAATGATAGATCTAAAAACTAAAAATTCGCCGCTTTATACCGTGCAAAATCTAAAAAGCAACGAATTTATCGTGATTTCAGACAAATTCCTAGATAAAAAAGATGAAATTTTAGAATTTATAAACAGTAGCAAATAGAAAGCAAATTTAAATTTCATAGCGCTTTTAACGCCTTTATATTGTCTTTGCTACTCGCGCGCAAAGTTACTTAGTTTTTAGATTAGCGCAGACTTTAAGTCAATAAAAAAGCACAAGAACTGAAATTCAAGCCTCACCAAATTTAACACGCGGATTTATCTTTAGCTCATCAAATTTTACAAACTCTTTTTTAAGGTATTTCTCGCGCCCTGCTCTAGCTATCATGGCCGCATTGTCAGAACAAAATTTAAGCGGTGCAAGCAAAAGCTGGCAATCAAATTTAGAGCATAAATTCTCAATTCGCGAGCGTAAATTTAAATTCGCGCTTGCTCCACCCACTACGCCAAAACGCCTGAATTTTCGCTCGTTAAATACTTTCTCAAGCTTGTTTAAAATATGCTCGCAGGCTGCATTTTCAAAAGCGTAGCAGATGTCGCTGATATCTTGCTCGATTAAATTTCCGCTTTCTTTTAGCTTTTCTATCTCGACCCTGACCTGATTTTTAAGCCCTGAAAAGCTATAAGCAATGCGAGGATCAAACAAAAGAGGAACCGTGAATTTAAACCTGTCTTTTTGCACACATCGCTGCGCTGAACTTTGGACTTCAACCCCGCCCGGATAGCCAAGATCAAGCATCTTAGCAACCTTATCAAAGCTCTCGCCGAAGCTATCGTCCATCGTGGAAGCAAGTAGCTTGATATCTCTCTTTTCATCGATGTCAAGTATCATCGTATGACCGCCGCTAACGAGCATCACACCAAGCGGAAAGCGCGCCTCTTCTTCTAAAAAAAGCGAATAAATATGCCCTATGAGATGATTTACTGCGATTAACGGCACGTTTAGCGAGATACTAAGCGCCTTTGCCATACTCACTCCGCCCACCAAGCTTACGGTAAGTCCAGGCTCGTTTGTAACGGCAATTGCCTTGATATCCTTAAAATTTGGCTTTATCTCTTCAAGCAGCTTTGGCAAAGCAGCAGTGTGAAGCCTTGCGGCAAGCTCGGGCACCACTCCGCCAAATTTGGAGTGCTCTTCGTCTTGAGATATCTTTTTATGATGTATGAGCTTTAAATTTTTGATATCAAAAAGCGCGATAGAGCTGTCATCACAGCTACTTTCTATCCCTAAAATCACCTCTAAAAGCCCTCGTAATGCTTGGTTTTTGGTAGTAGTAAATTTAGCACGATGCCAACTAGCGCGCCAAGACCCACACCCGAAAAGCTAACCACGCCAAAGTCAAGCACCATGCCGCCTATCGCACAAACAAAGATAAGCGCTACGATGATCATATTTCTTGGCTCGGCAAGATCAACTTCGTGCTTTATAAGCGTTTCTATACCGACAGAAGCGATAATACCAAATAAAAGCAGCATGATACCGCCCACAACAGGAGTCGGAATCGTAGCAAGCACGGCTCCAAGCTTACCGATAAATGCAAGCAAAATCGCCGTAATCGCAGCAAAAGTCATGATCGCGGGATTATACGCCTTAGTGATACTTACCGCACCCGTAACCTCGGAGTAAGTCGTATTTGGCGGACCGCCGAAAAGCGAAGCCGCAGAAGTGGCAAGCCCGTCTCCTAAAAGGGTGTTTTTAAGTCCCGGATTTTTTAAGAAATTCTCTTTAGTAACGTTACTGATAGCTAGCATATCGCCGATGTGCTCGATAGCAGGCGCGATAGCGATAGGCACCATATAGATGATAGCGTCAAAGTTAAAGCTAGGCGAAGTAAAATTTGGCACCGCAAACCAACTCGCCTTTGCAATCGGTGCAAAATCCACAATGCCTGCAAAATAAGAAGCCGCATAACCAACAACTATACCGCAAAGAATCGGTATAAGTCGCATCATCCCCTTGCCAAACATCATAACCAAAATCGTAGCAAGCAAAGACAAAAAGGCTATGCTCATCGCCGTGTTTTGGCTGTAAAGAGCCTCGTTTCCTTTACCCATCGCCATATTTACCGCAGCGGGAGCCAAAATAAGTCCGATAGTAACTATCACAGGCCCAACAACCACAGGCGGAAGTAATTTGTGCAAAAAGCCCTCGCCTCGGTAGCGAACGATAAAGCTAAGCACCACATAAAAAATTCCCGCAGCAAAAAGTCCGCCCATCGTAGCAGAGAGTCCCCACTTCTCGATACTAAAAGTTATAGGAGCTATGAAGGCAAAGCTGCTTGCCAAAAATATCGGCGGAACGTTTTTGCGAGTAACAACCTGAAACAAAAGAGTTCCGATACCAGCCGTAAATAGCGCCACGCTCGTATCAAGCCCCGTCAAAATCGGCACTAAAACCAGCGCACCAAACGCCACGAATAAAAACTGAACGCCTATAAGGCTATCTTTTAACCTAAATTTATACCCTTCGTATTTTTGCATTCACACCCTTTCTTTTATCTCTTTGCTAGCCCAAATTCTTACTTCTTTATCTATCTCAAAAAGCTCGTTAAGGCTCGTAATCTTAGTATTTCTAAACTCCTTAACGCTTTTTAAAACCACTCTTGAAATTTCTAAAAATTCACACTCGTTTTTTAGAAATTTAAACACTCCGATCTCATTTGCCGCATTTACGATAACTCCTAAATCAGGATTTGCCAAAAGCTCGTCTTTAAGCGAAAAAATCGAATATTTGTTTAAATTTATCTTATGGAATTTGATGTTTTTAAGCGCGAGCAGATCTAAATTCGCAGTTATGTTTTGAGTGAATTTTTTATTTTTTTGATCTGAGTTTGACGCGTTTAAATCACCCAAAACAGCATGCGCAATCGCTAAACTCATATCGGTTCTTGAAAGATGAGCCGTAGTTGAGCCGTCTTTAAAGGCTACAAGCGCATGAATCATCGACGTAGGCTCTATTAGGGCATTTATCCTATCTGTGCCAAAGAGCCAAAACGCTTCTAAAACCTCAAAAAGCTTGTTTGCCATAGTCGCGCTATCTATGGTTATCTTAGCGCCCATATCCCAGTTTGGATGTTTTAGAGCATCTTTTGCCGTTACGTTTTTTAGCGCTTTGATAGGAGTTTTGTAAAAAGCTCCGCCGCTTGCGGTTATGATGAGGCTATCTACGGGCGTTTTGTTTTCAAGTAGAAATTTCAGTCCAAAATGCTCGCTATCTATCGGATTTATCTCTTTTGCATTTAGAAATTTACCGCCCACTACAAGGCTTTCTTTATTGGCTAATGCTAGCTTTTTGCCTAAATTTTGGATTTTAACACTTGGAGCAAGCCCCGCAAAACCCACAAGAGAGTTTATCACAAGCTTAGACTTACAAGCTTCAAGCATATCTAAAATACCCTGCTCTCCTGTAAAAACCTGCTTATGCTTAACGAATTTAGCCAAATTTTCGTCATTTATGCAGACAAATTTGGGATTAAATTTTAAAATTTGCTCGTTTAAAAGCTCGTAGTTTGAGTTGCAGCTAATAGCCTCAATGCCGATATTAAATTTATGAGCTAAATTTAAGCTGGTTTTGCCTATGGAGCCGGTTGAGCCTAGAACTACCACGAAAGCATCCAAAGCATCGCAACTACGCCAAACAGATACCCGTCTATCCTATCAAGCATGCCTCCGTGACCAGGAAACAGATCGCCGCTATCTTTAACTCCCGCTTTGCGCTTTAAATAGCTCTCAAACAGATCGCCCCAAACGCCAAAAGCGCCTACAAAGAAACTCGTAAGCAAGCTATGAAAAAAGGCTTCGGTTATTATGTAGCCAAACACGCTTCCGGCAACGCTTGCAGCGCATATGCCGCCGATTACTCCTTGCCAGGTTTTATTAGGCGAAGTCGGGCTAAAGGAGTGCTTGCCAAAGCGCTTTCCGATGAAATATGCCCCGCTATCGCAAGCTATAACTATAAATATCATCCACGCAAGATATCCTATACCGTATGTATCATAAAGCATCCAGATAAGAAATATCGGAGTCATCGGGTATAAAAACGGCAAGACGGATTTTAAATTTTCGCTTTTAAAATGAACAAGCACACTTAAAACGATCAATACCGCCAAAAGGGCTATAAAAACAGGATTTGAAAAAGGTGTTAGCAGATAAAAAATCATAGCGATAAGCACTAATGACTTCTCGTGAATTCCGTATAATCTCTCGCTTTCTATGAACGAGATAAATAAAACAGCGCCCAAAACAGCGAAATTTAGCAGATGGCTATCGATAAGAAATACGATCAAAATAGCCAAAAACATTATAACGCCGGTAATTACTCGTGTTTTCATAAAATTTCCTTTTTGATTTGGAAATATTATAAAAATTTTGCTTAGATTTTAATATCTAAAATTTTATCTTGGCTAATTATCTCGCTCTCATCGTCATCTTGCGCCACACCACCTTCACCGTTTGGCTCCTCTTCACCCTCAAAAACACTCTCACGCTGATCGCTTTGGGACTTTTCGTGTTGATGCTGAGGATCGATTTTATAAGTCTCTTCGGTAGGTCTTACTTGCACGACCTCTTTGTCTTCGTCTTCTTTAAGAGTCATGGCGGCTAGACTTTGCAGGTCAAATCTATTTTGCATATCTGCTTGCTTATTTGCAACGACATTCATATTTTGATTTATATAAATCGTATTTCCAAGCGGCGTTACGGGCATCTTATCCCCCTTACTCCTTTTGTATTATTATCGTCTTATAATCCGTATAATTTACATGCGCTCCGTCATTTACTCTGACATTTGCGCGCTTTGTGTAATGAACCTCATATCTGCCCGCACCCTTTACGCTAAATTCCACGCAAAGTTTGGCGGCAAACCTAAGCACATCTTCGCTGGGCGAATTCTTAGACGTTTTAATAATAACATGAGATGATGCAATATCTTTTAAATGCATCCAAATATCGTCTTTTTTTGCGTTTTTGAGCAAATTTACGTTACCTTTTTCGTTTCTGCCGACTAAAATTTTATAATCGTTTATATAAAAAATATCGATATTGTCGCTTATCTGCTCTTTTTGCTTTATATTTTTAGCTCGTTTAGGGTATAAAATTTCAAGCTCGCTTGTGCTCTTTGCGTTTTTGATCAAATTTAGCAAATTTAGATAAAACTCTTTTTTTTCATTCAAATTTGCTCTTTCGTTTATGACGCCGATTGCTTTTTGCTTGAGTCTTTTTGCTTTAGCAAAAAATAAATTTGCACTATTTTTAGGGCTATCCTCAAGCTTTAAATTTAAAATTTCGCCATTAAAACCGTTTAGTTTTATATCTCGTTCAAATTCTTTCAAGCTATGCAAATTTGCAAGCAAAACGGTTGCGTTTGCGCTTAAAATTTCACTTTGTCTGCTTAGCTCGTCCTCTTTCTCAAGAGAGTTTAAATTCTCCTCAAGCGAGTGTAATTTTTTTAAAATTTGATTTGTTTTTACCTCTTTTAAGTCGCTTAAATTTTTCTCATTCAGCTTTAAAAATTCCTCTTTAAAAAACTTCTTAAAATCCGAAATTTCACCGACTGGCTTTTCTTTTATCTCTATGGGCTCAAGCTGGATTAATTTTTTAGACGGTTTAATCCTTCTAAAACTATTTTCGATATGCCTTAAAGCTTCGATTATCACATCGTTCTCATCGGTTATAACGGCGTTTGTAAATCTGCCTGTAAATTCAAGATAGAGGTTGCTTTTGCTGCTTTTATAAGAACCCTCCTGAACACAGCAAAATTTTAAAATTCTATTGCCGTTAAGAACCTCGGCGCTTAAAATTTTAGAGTTGTTAAACCGCTTTTTTAACGCCACGTCAAAAGGAGCTTTATACTCCTTAATCGCTATAAATTCATCGTTCGTGTAGATAGACGAAGCTGATTTTGAAAGATCAAAAAACAGCTCAAATTTACCATCAAAGCAAATCAAGATCACCATATCTTGGACGCGTTTAACGGATGTGATTTTTCTAAATTCGGATAAAAACTTTTGTATCTGCTTTAAAACTGCGTATTTCATGAGGCTTATTATATGAAAAATTAACAAATTTTTGATAAAATCAGGTAAATTTATGCGCTCTTGCAACTCGCAATCAGGTCTATTTGACTAGGCAAAGAGACTAAATTCAAAAAGGAAATTTAACATGAAACAGACAATAACCGAAAAGATATTCTCAAGCCACGTAGGACGCGAAGTTTTTGCAAACGAGATAATAGAGTGCGATATAGACATGGTAATCGGCAACGACATCACGACTCCGATTTCTATAAAGCAGTTTGAGCGAAGCGGTGCGACAAAACTTGCAAATCCTGACGGATTTTCAATCGTCATGGATCACTACATCCCCGCTAAAGACATCCTAAGCGCAAATCAAGCAAAAATTTCACGCGACTTTGCCTACAAGCACGATTTAAAGCACTATTTTGACGAAAAAGACATGGGTATCGAGCATGCGCTTTTGCCCGAAAAAGGGCTTGTAGTCCCGGGAGACGTTATAATAGGCGCCGATTCTCATACCTGTACCCACGGCGCGCTTGGAGCATTCTCAACCGGCATGGGCTCAACCGATCTTGCGTATGCGATGATAACGGGCAAAAACTGGTTCAAGGTACCGCCTACGATCAAAGTTATATTTAAAGGCAAGCTTGGCGAGCATGTTTACGGTAAGGACTTGATCTTAGAGATCATAAGGCAAATCGGAGTTGACGGTGCTCTTTATAAAGCGCTTGAATTTAGCGGAGAGACGATAGAAGTGCTTGACATGGACTCAAGATTTTCTATGTGTAATATGGCGATAGAAGCGGGTGGAAAAAGCGGAATCATCACGGTAGATGATATAACAAAAGAATTTTTAAAAGATAAAAATTTACGCTGCGAACCGAAATTTTTCTACTCCGACGAGGGCGCAAAGTATGAGCAAATTTTAGAAATAGACGTTACGAATTTAGATCCCGTCATAGCCTATCCGTTTTTACCAAGCAACGGAAAGAGCGTAAGAGAGGCGGTCAAAGACGATCTGGCGGTAGATCAGGTATTTATCGGATCTTGCACGAACGGGCGCTTAAGCGATCTTAGAATCGCCGCAAAACTTCTAAAAGGAAGAAAAGTTGCTCGCAAAACTCGCCTTATCATAACTCCTGCAACGCAAAAAATCGCCCTTGCCGCGCAAAAAGAGGGGCTCATGGATATATTTGTGGAAGCGGGCGCAGTAGTGAGTAACCCGACTTGTGGAGCCTGTCTTGGCGGATATATGGGAATTTTAGGCGCGGGCGAAAGGTGTGTAGCAACTACGAACAGAAATTTCGTAGGACGAATGGGCGATAGAACAAGCGAAATTTACCTTGCCAACTCAGCTGTTGCCGTAGCAAGCGCAATAGCGGGCAAGATAGCCGACCCTAGGGATTTGTAAATTTTAGATTTATTTTCTCATGGCGGCGATTTGGCCGCAAAATGGAGTAAATTTTAAGATTTGGCAAACACGAGCAAACCGGGGCATGTTTTAAAGCTTTTGCGATAAAGATAATTATCAAGCTTGCAAAGGCTATCGCCACTAAAGCCGCTATAACCTAGCCGGTTATGCATGCCGTTCCAAAAAGGGTTACGCCAAGAAAAACGGCTTAAATTTAATAAATATTTGTGCTTTTACGATTAAATTTGGCACAAAAACGCCTATAAGTTAGATATTTAATAAGATTTAACTTATAAAACGGCACAATAATCGACTAAATTTAAGATAGTTTTTAAAATTTTAGACGACAAAGCGTTGAAAACTTCCTTAAATGCACTTTACAAAGAGCAAAAAGGACTCAAAGGAAAATAATGAAAAATTGCGTTATCTTGGCAGGAGGCAAAAGCTCGCGCATGGGGCAGGACAAAACTCTCATGCCGTTTGGAAATTTTGCCACGCTTACGCACTTTCAAGTGGATAAATTTAGCCAAATGTTTGATAACGTATTTGTAAGCTCGAAATTTGAGAAATTTGATCCGCCGTTAAAACTCATCAAAGACAAAGTTACGGACGATTTTTCACCGATGTTGGCGTTAGCAAGCATTTTGTCAAATTTCAAAGACGAAAGCGTTTTTATAATCCCTGCGGATATGCCCTTCGTTACCGCAAAAACGATAGAAGAGCTTTTTAAATTTACGAAAGAATTTGATATAGTTATCCCGCAAGATGACAATCACACACACTCGCTGTGCGGATTTTTTAACTCAAATTTGGCAGATAAAGCAAAAGAATTTTATGAAAAAGGCGAGCACAAGATCGGGCTTTTACACTCGGTCTGCAAATGCAAAAAAGTAAAATTTGAAGACGAAAAAGAGTTTTTTAATATAAACTATTTTAGCGACTACGAGGAAGCTAGAAAGGTGAAATTATGAGAAAAATTTTAATCATAGCGCTTATGTCCGCAAGCTTGTTTGCTCAAAGTGCACAAGAACTTTACGACATGGCTCAGGAATTTGAAAGCAAGGGCGACACCGCAAATGCGATGAAATTTTACAAACTCTCAGCCGAGCGTTCGTTTATCAAGGCTAACGGCGAACAGCTTGAAAAAAGCATCATAGCGCCGTCTCAAACGATCGCGGACGCTTTAACAGAAGAAAGAAAGATTGCGGCAACCAACGAGCCTCTTAAAATATACGAGAGCGAAGCGCCTTATGACATAGATGAAATTTTAGGCATCAAAATGCACCATCTTAACTACCTTTTGCCTGCGACTACGGCGTTTAAGGATATAGAAGGCAGGAAGAAATTTGAGACAAATTTCCAGCTTAGTATCCAAAAGCCGCTCTTTCATGATGTTTTTGATATGAACGAAACTATCTCATTTGGCTACTCGCAAAGCTCGTGGTGGCAGACGGCAAAGAGTTCAACGCCGTTTAGAGAGACCAACTACCGACCTGAAATTTTCGTAACGTTTCCTACGAAATTTGAAGTTTTACCTCAGCTTGACTACATAAGGGCGGGGCTTTTACACGAGAGTAACGGACAAGGCGGTGAAAAATCACGCTCGTGGAATAGAATTTACGCAAGCGCCAAATTTTACGCAGGTAAATTTATAATCATACCGCGAGGCTGGGTGAGACTGCCCGACCCTGACGGCAAAGACGATAATCCCGGCATAACAAAATATATAGGCGTGGCGGATGTAAATATAGCGTTTCCTTACCGCGGGCACATACTAACTCTTATGCTTCGCAACAACCTTCGTCTTGATAGCACAAACAAAGGTGCTGCCGAAGCAGGATGGTTATTTCCGTTTGGAAACAGCGGAGTTTATGGATACGTGAAATACTTCAGCGGATACGGCGAGAGCTTGATTGATTACAACAGACACACAAATAAAATCGGAATCGGATTTGCATTACTAAAATGATAGAAATTAAGGAGAAGAAATGGGAAAAATAATAAAATTTTTGTTGCCTTTTGCCGTTTTGGCAGGGCTTTTAAATGCGGCGGATTATGAAATAGACACTGCTCATAGTAATATAGGATTTTCGGCAAAACACCTTAAGATAACAAAAGTTCACGGAAATTTCACAACATACCAAAGCAAAATTAGTTACGACAAATTTACAAACCGCTTAACCAAGCTTGAAGCAGATATCGAAGCAAAGTCTGTAAATACGCAAAATCAAAAGCGCGACGCACATCTTGTAGAGGAGGTTTTCTTTTATGCGGAGAAATTCCCCAAGATAAAATTTAAAATGATAAGATTTGAGAAGAAAAACGAAACCAAGGGCAAAATTTACGGTAATATCACCATAAGAGATATCACAAAGCCTATAGAGCTTGACTTTGAATACGGCGGCGAAAACAAAGATAGGCATGGCGTAGAAAAAATCGGCCTTAACATAGAAGGTAGCTTACTTAGAAGCGATTTCAATATAGGCGAAAAGTACCCCGACTCGCTCATATCAAACAAAATAGAGATAAAAATCGACATAGAGGCTATGCTTAAATAGCCTGTTGTCGCTTATAATGATGGGGTTAGATGCTAGCCCTTTTTGATATTGGCTAAATTTAAACCATAACGAAAAATTTCAGATTTAATTTTTAAAGCGTCTAACAAATAAAATTTATATCAAATATCAATTTTATAGGCTTTAATTTTAAAGCCTATAAAGCCTCATAACCTGCTCGCTAACTCGTGTTATGTTTTTCGTTGCGGTTTCTTTATCCATAGCCTCTTCAAGACTTAAGGGCGCATTTAATATACTAAAAAACGCATCAATGCCGCTTTCGTTGCAGTTTGCCGCACAGTCCATCACGCATCCTGCAAGTGCTACTACGGGCTTGTTGTATTTTTTCGCTATCTTTGCAACTCCTGTAGGTGTCTTGCCCATTGAACTTTGAAAATCAAGCCTACCCTCGCCTGTTATAACCAAATCAGCCTTTCTAATCTCATCTTCAAGGCGAATTTCTTCCGTTATGATGTCAATTCCCGGCTTTAATTTGGCATTTAAGTAGCTTACGAACCCAAACCCAAGTCCGCCTGCCGCTCCAGCACCTTTAAAATTCCAAAATTCGCTTGAAAAATGCTCGCTCGTAGCGCTTGCAAAGCTGATAAGTCCCGCGTCAAGCTCTTTCACCATCTTCTCATCAGCCCCCTTCTGAGGTCCATAAACATAAGCCGCTCCGTTTTTACCAAATAAAGGATTGTCGACATCACAGGCTATTAGGAATTCACACTCCTTAAGCTCTGGCATAACGTTTTTTTCGGAAATTTTAGTTATCTTAATCAAATTTTCGCCTATGCCTTCAAGCAAATTTCCAAATTCGTCATAAAATTCATATCCAAGCGCGCTTAGCATGCCCGTACCTGCGTCATTTGTAGCGCTTCCGCCGATACCTATGATGAATTTTCTCGCACCCTTGTTTATCGCATGCACTATCATCTGACCAAAGCCGTAGGTGCTTGTTTTGTTAGGATTTCTGCGCTCTTTTTCTATGAGAGTTAGCCCGCTGGCGCTTGCCATCTCCAAAATTCCAAGCTCGCCTGCGATAGCGTATCTTGCGGGGATTTTTTCGCCAAGCGGATTTTGCACGATAGCTTCTATAAATTCGCCCCCAAGAGCATCGGCTAAAGCCTCCACGCTACCCTCGCCTCCGTCTGCTATGGGCTTAACGATAACCTCGTCGCAAAACGCTTTAATACCCTCTTTTACGGCATTGCCCGCCTCAAACGAGCTTAGCGAACCCTTAAAAGAATCAATAGCTACTAAAACTCTCATAAACTCTCCTTACATGATCTTTCACGGCTCGCATCGCCGCATATAAATTAAAATTTGGGCTAAATTTGACTCTAGTGCAAGTTCAAATTTAGCCGAGAAATCACTTGCTAATTATAGCAATATAAGCGAAGCTAACCAAACGGTCGCCATACCCACAACTCCCATAATAAGAGTTAAAGTAGTTTGGGTCTTATAGCCTTGTTCAGGCGTCATCTTACTGAAATTCGTAACAACCCAAAAATAGCTGTCGTTAGCGTGAGATACGGTCATGGCTCCCGCTGCGATAGCCATAACGGTAAGAGCGGCACCCATTTCCGTAGTAAGACCAAGGGCCGTCATCATTGATGTACTGTCGGTAAATAACCCCATAATTGCCGCCGTAGTAGTAAGCGCGACGGTCGAACTTCCTTGAGCCGTCTTGATGATAGCGGATATAAGAAACGGGAAGAATATTCCAACCGAACCTATAACATGAGCGTTCGCTTTCATAAATTCAACAAATCCCGCTGCGGTTATAACCTTGCCAAGCACGCCGCCGGCTGCGGTTATAAACAAAATCGGTCCTACTATCTTAAGCGTGTCGTTTGTCATTAGGTTAAATTCTTTAATCTTGCCCGTATTTACAAGTAAGATAACGGCAAACACAACGCCTACGCCAAGCGCTATAACAGGACTTCCTAAGAATAAAAAGAAATTTGCGATCGCACCTTTCATACCTGCGATTTTTACTATCGAGCCAAGAGCCATCAAAACTATAGGAGCTAAAATAGGAGCCAAGCTTAAAAATGCGCACGGAAGCTTGCCGTATTCTTTGATAAGCTCGTCATAGCTCTTGCCTACTTCGTTTAAATCCTCTTTGATGGTTATTTTACTGCCTATGTATTTAGAGTAAAGGTAAGCTGATATAAGCACGGGGATAGAAACCACGATACCAACCATAATCACAAGAAGCAAATTTCCGCCTATACCCACAAATCCGGCTGCGGCTATAGGTCCAGGAGTAGGAGGAATAAATACGTGAGAGGTGTAAAGACCGCCTGAAAGAGCTACCGCCATGCCCACAGGGCTTGCGCCGATCTTTTCTCTTATGGCTCTGCGAATCGGATCAAGTACGACAAAACCACTATCGCAAAACACGGGAATTCCTACTATCCAACCCATGATAAGCATAGCCATTTCAGGATGCTTTTCACCTACGCATTTTACGACCATATCGGCTAATTTTAAAGCAGCACCGGTCTTTTCAAGCGCCATGCCGATAAGCGCGCCAAAGATAATGACTATACCGATACTTTTAAATATCCCGCTAAATCCGTCGCCGATAATTCCAGGTATCTTAACCAGATCAATGCCCGCAACGATCGCAAGCACCAAGGATATAAGCATGATAGCCAAAAACGGATGCACTCCGACCTTTGATATAAGCCAAATCATCAAAATTATAGCTATAACAAAACACACGATTAACGCAACGCCGCTCATAAAAGCTCCTTTGAAATAAATTTGTCCAAAACATCTTACCAAAAGTTAGTTTTTAAAATCTTAAATGCTAGGCGGATTTATTTTATATTTATTATCAAAATATTTAAATTTATTATTTTACGGATTTGCCAAATTTTAGGCAAAATTTTAACCTTAAAAAGTAACTATTATATAGCTTTTATAGCCTAAATTTACGGCATTGGCAAGATTTTAGATACATTTTAGTGACAAATCTAATACTATAAATATCTTTTATCTTGCATATAAAAAACATTATCTACTTTTTTACTTTCTATTAATAATTGTTTATATACAATATGACGAAATTTGAATTAGTATTACTAAAATAAAAATTTTCTTAGGAGGTTTTATGCTGAGTGTTTATAAGATAAATACCTTCCCACCGTCTGCAAATTCAAGAGGCGGTGAGGCTGAATTTGAAGGCACTTATCGCAAAGGCGAACTTAGAGGTATCATAACGATAAATCAAGATAATTGCGTCGGATGCGACACCTGTCGCTCTTTCTGTCCGACGGATGCGATAGAAGGCTCGTTAGGCATCGCACACAGGATAGATCAAAATTTATGCGTAGCCTGTGGTCAGTGCCTCATCAACTGTCCGTTTGCCGTTATCGAGCAAATGAGCTTTGTCGATGAGGTTATGGCTAAACTTGAGGACAAAAAGACCTTTGTCGTAGCACACCCTTCTCCTGCCGTTCGTGTCTCTTTGGCTGAAGAATTTGGCGGAAAACCGGGCGAGCTAACGATAAATAAGATGTATAACGCTCTTGAGATGGCGGGCTTTAATATGTACGACGTAAATTTCGCCGCCGATCACACTATCCTTGAAGAAGGAACCGAGCTAATCAAAAAGATCAAATACTGGTTACTTGGCGAGAGAAGCGCTGATTTGGAGCACGTTTCGCACCATCCATTCCCGCACTTTACGAGCTGTTGTCCGGCTTGGGTTAGAAATGCTGAAATTTTCCATCCCGAGCTCATACCTCACATCTCAGGTGCAAAATCGCCTATCCAAATGGGCGGACCGCTTGCTAAAACATGGGCGGCTAAATTTGTCTGGAACAAAGACCCGCGCGATATCTACGTAGCGACCGTTACGCCATGTACTGCTAAAATTTATGAAGCAAGCAGACCTGAGTTTAACTCAGCTTATGAGTACTTAAAAGAAACAGGCGAAATACCTGCGGATACAAAGAGCTTCCCTGATATAGACGCAACTCTTACGGCTCGCGATATAGCTGAAATTTTCCGTAAAAAGGGCATAAATCCGCTTGAAATGAGCGATGAATATCCGGAAAAAACAATGAACGTATATACAGGCGCAGGAACGATATTCGGCAACAGCGGAGGCGTTATGGAGGCTGCACTTAGAACGGCTTATTTCTTACTATCGGGACAAGAGCTAAGAGATCCTGAACTAACCCCTGTAAGAGGGTATGATAAAGACTTAACCGAAGCGGTTATACCTATCCCTTTAAAAGACTACGGCGGCAAGACGCTCGAGCTTAAAGTAGCGGTAGTAAACGGCGCTTCAAGAAACCTCGGTACGATACTAAAACATATCACGAAAGATTCTAACAGATATCACTTTATCGAGGTTATGAACTGCCCTGGAGGCTGCGTAAACGGCGGCGGTCAGCCGGTTCATGCTATGGGAACGTCGTGGCTTCATCCATTGCTTCCTCTACCTCTAAAAGCATAAATTTAAAGGACAAAAGATGAAATTTCAATACATAGAAAAACCGGTAGGCAAAATCTTCTCAAGAAGAGATTTCTTAAAAGTGGGCGGAGTGATGACGGCTGTCGTTGCGATGACTGGATATGCCATCACAGACATCATCAAAAGACGCAAATCCTATATCGCAATGCGCCAAGAGGGCTTATATAAAGATGACAAGCGCTGTCAAAATTTAAAGCTTACAAGCTCTCATCAAAACCCAAGCTGTGCGAAATCCTACGAGGATCTAAAGACCGAACCGATGGGCGAGATAGCAGAAAAACTTCTGCATACCAATGCTTATTTCGATCGCAAAAATTTGATCCTACAAGGAGCTAACCATGCATGAAAAAAGAGTTTTAAAATTTCCTCTATCAGAAAAGGTCTTTCATAACGTAAACTTAATCACTTGGATAGCTCTTATCGTAACGGGTGTTTTGATCTACTTTCAGCTTGTAGATGAGCCTACTTCAGAGCTTATGATGGATTGGCATATCGGTATCGGCATAGTATTTACGATAAATTTCTTCGGATTTGTATTCTTAAATTTCGATCGTTTTGCTTTGATGATGAGAAATTTACTCATCTGGGATCGCGATACTTTCGCTTGGTTTAAGAACTTTGGCGGATATCCAAGAAGACTGTTTGGTATCAAATTCGGTCCTGAAGAGGTAGCTCCTCAAGGCAGATTTAACGCGGGTCAAAAGGCTGCTTATCTTATATTTATGTTTATGATATTTGGACTCATCGTATCAGGCTGGTTGCTTTATGCATATCCTGCCGCAATGGGCAAAATTTTCGTTAAATGGATGTTTTACTTCCATGTTTGGGGATCGATACTAACAAGCTTACTTGCATTTTGCGTGCATATGCCGCTAGCGATTATAAACGTAGAGGATCTAAAGGCTATGTTTAGAATAGGCGCGGGCGACGTGCCGCTTGATGACGCTCATCACCACGCCCCAAAATGGGTAGAAAACGATCTTATGGCGGTTGATGCTGCAAAACCCGCTCATTAAAGGCGATTTATGTCGTGGACAGATGAACGATACGAACAAATTCTAAAATGGGTTAGCAAGCACGAATACGAAGATTTCATCAATGAAAACGAGATAGAAGAAATTCTATCTCAAACCAAAAACGCAAGCAAAGATGAAGTTAGAACCGTTATCAAAAAGGCTAAAGAAAACGCCATAAAAGGCACTATGCTAACTCCTTACGAAACGGCGGTACTTTTAAATAACTCTCACGATGAAATTTGGGATGAGATTTTTGAAGCCGCAACAGAGGTCAAAGAGGAAGTTTACGGCAACAGAATGGTGCTTTTCTCGCCTCTTTACATCTCAAGTCCGTGCGTAAATAACTGCAAATACTGCGGATTTGCAGCTTCAAACACCGCTACGAAAAAGAAAATTTTAAAAGACGACGAACTAAAAGGCGAGATAGAAAGCCTGCTTGACATGGGACAAAAGCGCCTTATAGCAGTTTACGGCGAGCATCCAAAGAGTGATTATAACTATATCGCAAAGACGGTAAGAGAAATTTACGGTGTTAGAAAAAACAACCTCAGCATTCGCAGGGTAAACATAAACGCCGCTCCTCTTTTTGAAGACGAGTATAAGGTAGTTAAGGCTGAAGGCATAGGCACTTTTCAGGTATTTCAAGAGACCTATCACAGAGAAACTTACGCCAAATACCACCCGCAAAATACGTTAAAAGGCATTTACGACTGGCGCGTTTTTGCGCTTCATAGAGCTCTTAAAGCAGGGCTTGATGATGTGGCTATAGGCGCACTTTTGGGACTTTATGACTATAAATTTGAGATTTTAGGCTTGCTTTATCATGCCATGAGTTTAGAAAAATACTTTGGCATAGGTCCGCATACTATATCTTTCCCTCGTATCAAAAAGACCTCAGCCGGTGCAAACGACATGCCTTATGCGCTAAGTGATGATGAGTTTTTAAGAGCTATTGCGATCATTCGCCTGATGTGTCCGTTTACAGGCACTATCCTAACGGCTAGAGAAGAGCCGTCCGTAAGAGATGAGGCTATAAGAAAGTGCGGGATTTCTCAAATGGACGCAGGCACAAACATAGGCATAGGCGGGTATTCTAAGAAAAATATCAAAGACGAGCTTGACAATCAGCAATTTAAAATCGGAGATCACCGCTGTATCGATGAATTCGTGCTAAACGTGATGAAAAAAGACAAAATTCCAAGCTTTTGCACATCCTGCTACCGCGAGGGTCGCACGGGTGATCACTTCATGCCTTATGCCAAAAACGCCAAGATCAAGTATCTTTGCTTGCCAAATGCGATCTTAACGCTTAAGGAGTATTTGCTAGACTACGGTTCAACCGAAGCAAGAGAGCTTGGCGAGAACGTGATCATTCCAAAGTATCTTAATGAGCTTGAGGAAAATTTACCTAGCGTTGCGCAAAAAGTTAGAAATTTGATAAGCGATATGGAAAAGGGCGCAAGAGATTGTCATCTATAAAATTTATAAACGAGCTTGAAGCAACCCATACCACTTCGCTTTACGGGCTTGAAAAGATCATTGCTGACAATGACAACTGCGAGTATCTTTTCGAGGCGGCAAACAGAGTTAGACAAAAATTTGTAAAACAAGAGGTACATCTAAAAGCTCTTATAGAGATCTCAAATATCTGCGCCAAAGAGTGCTTTTACTGCGGACTTAGAAGCAAAAACAAAAGCCTAAAACGCTACAAGATGAGCACAGATGAGGTAGTTTCTTGCGCCAAAGAAGCCGCCATAAGCGGATATAAAACCGTAGTCATGCAATCAGGTGAAAGCAGCGCCTTTAAAGATGATGAAATTTGCGAGATCATACGCGAGATAAAGAAATTTGGCGTGCAGATCACGCTTAGCTTTGGCGAAAAGAGCTTTGAGCAGTATAAAGCCTACAAAGAAGCGGGTGCTGATAGATACCTACTTCGCATAGAAACTACCAATCAAGCTCTTTATAAAGCTCTTCATCCTAACATGAGCCTAAAAAACCGCATTAAGTGTTTAGAAAATTTGCGAATTTTAGGCTACGAGACAGGAAGCGGCTTGCTTGTGGGCTTGCCGGGAAGTAGTGCTAAAATCCTGGCAAAAGACCTGATGTTTTTAAAGAAACACGACTTTGACATGATAGGCATAGGGCCTTTTATACCCGCCACAAACACGCCACTTGAGCACTCAAAAGCAGGCGAGATAAAGCTAGCCCTAAAAGCAAACGCTCTAACAAGACTGCTCTTACCTAAGATAAATATCCCTGCTACAACCGCTATCGAGACGCTTGATCCAAACGAAGGGCGTAAAATGGCTTTAAGAAGCGGTGCAAACGTCATCATGCCATCAATCACACAAGGCAGATATCACGATCTATACAGGCTCTATCCGAATAAATTTTGTCTAAAAGAAAGCGTGGCGGAAATTTATGATAGATTTGATGATATGCTTGCCTTGATAGGAGATAAAATTTCGCTTACAAACGGCAACAGCGTGCATTTTAACCAAAGGCAAGGGCTGTGAACACTCCAAAATCGATGCGCACAGCCATAGGGATTTTTGGTAGGCGAAATGTCGGCAAATCAAGCATTATGAACATGCTAAGCAATCAAAGCGCCTCTATAGTATCCGATGTGGCGGGAACTACGACCGACACAGTGCAAAAAAGTATCGAGATACACGGACTTGGCGCAGCTACGCTATTTGATACGGCTGGCGTTGACGATGTGGGCGAGCTTGGCAAGCAAAGAGTTTTAAAGACAAACGAGACAATAGAAAATATCGATATAGCCGTTTTGGTCGTGGAAAATAACGAATTTGGCAAATTTGAAAGTGAGCTTATTGCTAAATTTAAAAGCCTGAACAAGCCTTTTTTAGTGCTTGTAAATAAGTGCGACCTCAAAGAGTCAAAGGACAAGTTTTTAAATTTGATAAAGCCATTTAAATTTGTCAAAACTTCTGCCAAAACGAGTCTTAATTTAGAGCTAATTTATGAAAATTTAGCCGAAATTTCAAAGCAAATTTCAAAAGATACTGACGATCTTTTTAGCGGAATTTTAAATCCTGACGACATAGTCTTGCTTATAACGCCGATTGATGATGAAGCTCCTAAAGGCAGGCTCATACTGCCTCAAGTGCAAGCCATAAGGCAAATTTTAGACGGCAAAGCTTACGTTTGCGTCTCAAGCAGTCCGGACGTATCAAAAACCGCGCAGATGTTTAAGCCAAATTTGATAGTGTGCGACTCGCAGTGCGTCTTAGAAGTCGTAAAAACAGCTCCAAAAGAGGCAAAAATCACAACTTTTTCTATCTTGATGTCAAGACTAAAGGGCGATTTGAGCGAATTTATAAAAGGCTCTGAGAGAGCCAAAAGCCTAAAGGATAACGATAAAATTTTAATAGCCGAAGCCTGCACTCACAACGCAAAAGACGGCGACATAGCAAGGGTTAAGATCCCAAAAATGCTTAGCAAATTTAGCGGCAAAAAGCTTGAGTTTAGCTACACAAACGGCAAGGATTATCCTGCGAATTTAGACGAATTTGCGCTCATTATCCACTGCGGAGGCTGCATGATAAACAAAACCATGATGAAAAACCGCATGCAAAAAGCTTCACACGCCATAGTGCCTATAACAAACTACGGCATTATCATCTCGCTTTGCCAAGGCGTGCTTGATAGGGTTACTGAAATTTTTAAGACAGCTTAACCGAAAAATTCACTATACTTCTTGCTTAATCTTGCTTTGTCAAAATCACTTACAAGCACGCTTAAGCTTCTGTCAAGAGCCGTTTTGGCTTGATCTTTGGAAGCGAATTTTAAAATTTCATCCTTGCTGTTTTTGTATACGGCAAAAAGCGTCTTTTGAACCCTAAGCGCTACCTCTACGTTTGAAGCTCCGTCGCGAGCTATGGCATCTATGCTTTGAGTTATAAAGTCGCTTATATCAAGGTCTTTAACGCCTATTCGGTCATAAATATATGCTTTGTCCTTATCCTGCAAGACGCTCTCGTCAAGCAAAAGTCTGGCTATCAAATTTAGCACGCTAAATGCCGTTCCAGGGTCATTTACGGCAGGAGACAGGGCTCTTTGCGCAACTTCACTAAGCACGATAAGCCCAAATCTCGGATCTTGTTCAAAGCTTCTTTGAGTTTCTACAACAAAGCTTTCATAAATTTGAGCAAGCATGCTCTCTTTTTCTTTTGCGTTTAAGTCGGTATCTTCATCAAAATACAAAAATGCAAGTTCATCGCCCTTAAATATATAATCGCCCGATCTTACATCAATAAAAATTTTAAAGCCAAATTTTTTAGATAGATTATAAAGATAGTTTAAATTCATGTGAGTTAGATAACCCGTACCTTTGGAGTAAAGCGCCATATCGGGCTCTTTGTCGTTTGGACTCCAGCAAGCTCCCAAATTTGGGCTTAAGGCATGGTTCTTCATGGCTTTTGCGGTAGCCTTATAAATTTTATCAAGAGTATTTCCAAGCCTACCAAGATGCGAGAGCGTATGAACCCACTTTATAAGCGTATAGATAAGATACACAAGCACGGTAGCCGTACTTATAAATAGTATAAATCTGCCGTTTTGACCGTAGTATTCAAGTCCAAGGGCTATCTTAGCAATCACAGCATAGATAAATGCCGATATGAAGCTAGCTATCGTTATACGGGTATTGTCATCGGCCATTATTAGCTCGGTAGCTCTTGGAGTAGCGTTTGCAGAAGCGCTAGAAAAAGCAGAAACCATAATGGAAAGAGAAAAAGTAATAACCGCAAGCATACTTGAAGCTATGATATCAAGAAGTCCTTGTAATATATCTCGCTTAATATCGGGCAAAAGCTCGGGTGGAAGATAAAAAGTCCCTAAAAACGCCATAAAGGCAAATACTATAGCGATGACCGCGCCAAGAGCAGGCATAACCCAAAGAGTATTACTCGGCTTTTTTAGCCAGATGAAAATTTTATACCACAAATTTAATCCTTTGAGAGATTATACAATTTTAAGGGCGGGATTATGAAATTTAAAAAGGATAAAAAGAAAAATCCCCGCCAAAAGCCGGCGGGGATAAGTGTTACGCTATAAATGCGTAGATCATCATAAATAAGAACACCATACCGG
Organism: Campylobacter sp. RM16188; assembly: GCF_012978795.1. Taxonomy (NCBI): domain Bacteria; kingdom Pseudomonadati; phylum Campylobacterota; class Epsilonproteobacteria; order Campylobacterales; family Campylobacteraceae; genus Campylobacter; species Campylobacter sp. RM16188. Next base: position 167,489 of record NZ_LIWQ01000003.1, read on the forward strand.
TTACTAGCATCGCATATCCTGCGAGTTTAGCTAGGAAGCTGTATGATTTGAAGTTATCTTCTTTCTCGACTAATTTATCAAACATTCCGTTTTTCATCAAGCGGTCATACCACTTGCTTCTTTCTTGTCTCATCTCTTCGGCAGTTAAGCTTCCTGAGAAGATTACCGTATCCATAGGGAAGCGGTCCGCTCTAAAGTGAGTGTTAAAGAAGTGGATCGCAAAGATAAATCCTGTCGCTAGCAACGCCTCGTCTGAGTGTACTAGAGTCGAAAGATTTAGCGCCCAACCCGGTAAGAAATTTGAAAACCAAGTAGGGAACCACAACACAAGACCGGAAAATCCGATGATAAACATACCCCAGAACACCGCAAGGTAGTCGAATTTCTCCCAGTATGTCCAACGATCAAACTGAGGTCTTTCGCCTTTGCCCATAAACCATCTGAAGTGGTCTCTCATATCTCTTAAGTCTTGCATATTTGGCATCAAGCTGTTTACGCCAAAGACACCGCCTTCATATTTACCCCATTTAGCGATGATTTCAGCTATATGGCTAAAGAACACGGCAAACATGATAACCGCCGAAATATGGTGAATTTGAGTAGCCATGATAGGTCCGCCCATTAAATTCATCATATCTTGAGCCCAAGGAGCCGTATAGAATTTTTGCGGTAGACCTGAGAACGCAAGTCCAAGGAATGAAGCCGCCATAAAGAAGTGCTGCCACATGTGGAATGCGCTAAAGCGTCTAACTTTAACTCTATCGTGATGAGCCGCCTCTCTTGCTTTTTTCCAAGCGACCGGATTTTCAAGTCTAGTTTTAATAAGCTTAATTGACCACAACAATGTATGGAAGCCAAAGAAGCTAAATACGGCTATAACAAGTCCCGTCATAAATATATACGCCGTATATAAAAGAGGGAATTTCTCACCGTCGGTATGATCCGCGTGAGCTACAAAGCTAACGAAATTCTCGTTTGATCCAGGGTGACACTCGGCACATGTTTTGATACGATTTTCCGTCATAGCCAAAGTTGATCTTGGATCATCGATCTTAAATACGTTGTGTGTTCCGTGACAATCAAAGCACGCCGCAACCCTTGGTGCATCACCCGGCTTGTTAAGCAAGAGCGCTTTACCGTGGAAGGTATCGTGATAGTGCTTTTGTTGCTCTTCGTGACAAGAGCCGCATTTTTGCTCGCTAAGTTGCTTAAGATCAAGCGTCATCCTAGCTTGCGCTGTGTGGATACCGTGACAATCAGAGCAGTTAGGAAGCTCTTTGTTCGGATCTAAATTCTTATGAGACGCTTCATCGTGAACGCTTCCCATAAAATCTTTTTTCACATCTTTGTGACAGCTTGCACAGTTGTCGTTTACGAAATCTTTATCTTTAAAAAGCTCTTCGCGTTGCTCTTTTGAAGCAAATAGAATTTTTTCCGAGCTATGGCAATCTCTACAAGAAGGAATTTGACCAAACAGTCTTCCTCCGTGAACCATATCTTCAAAATCTTCTATCTTCTCTTCGGTTAGCTTTCTTTTTGATTTACCTACTTTTTCTATCTTATTTCCGGCTATTGACCATCCCTCTACGCCATCGGTTAAGATGTAGAGATTTTTATAGCCCAAATCTTTAGCAGCCTTTGCTGCAACGCTGCTGTCAAAGCTCATTCTATTGTCAGAGTAAAATACTAAATGAGCCTCTTTATCTTTTGGCAATAACGATGCATTCAACTCGTCCGCATTGTTTAAAATCGCTCCGGGAATATGTCCAAACAGACGACCCGCAGGCGAACTCATATCTATAAAATATGTATCTTTTTGACCTAGCATCTTCTCAGCTTGATTGATACTAAGCGATTTTGCCCCTTCAATACCAAAATTTAAAGGCGAATCCATACTAGCAAAAAGATTATGCGATATCGTTAAAGCAAAAAATATCATCAATCTTATACATAATCCATACATATTCTTTCCTCCATATATCCTAATGAACCGTCACTAGGTATAGCGGGGCGATTTTGCCCCGCAGCCGTGTTTAGCTTATTTTGATTTACCTTCTAAGATGTTTGTTGCTTGCTCAACGTAAACCAAAGCTTCATCAACTAGTTTCAAAGAATATTTAGGTCCGTGAACACCCCAAGAACCGTCTTTTTTGAGTTTTTCTAAGATATCCTCGGCTTGTCTTGCATAAGATATAACTCTAGCTTTTTGATCTGTTGTAAGTTTTTTGTTGTTACTCATACCGCGATCAATCTTTCTAAGAGCGATTTCTACTTTTGAGTAGCCGTCTTTAACAGGAAGTTGCCATTCCATAACTAGGTCATAAATCATAGCTTGATCTGTAAATTTAAGCTTATCAGGCAATGTTGATTGAACAGGGCTATGGCAACCGCTAGCTCCAGGAGCCATTAGGTTAGGATCGCTAAAGCTTGTTCTACCGCAAGACCACATTAAGTCAACGAAGAATCTTCCATTTTCATCTCTATCAAGTGTCCAGCCTTTTACAGTCATAGGATCTCTTGGTTTGCCTTCAGGTGGGTTGATTGATTTTCTATCTTTATCAACCATGATGTTCCAGATGTGTGAAGCACGAACGTTGTCAAATCCACCTTTATCAGGGTTTTGAACAGCTGCGAAGTTCTCACAACTCATCATATTTGGCATGTGACATCCTGTACAATTGTCTTTCGCGTGGATTCCGCCTTGTTTAAAGAAGCTTTTTTGAACTTCGTGGCAGTCTTCGCAAGTCTTTTTAAGTCCTGTTAGCGTATAGCCGTCTTTCCAGTCGTTAGCTGTAACTTCGTGCGGATCGTGGCAAGTGTTACATCTCATACCCTCATCGTAGTGAGCAGAGTTAAACAGTTGAGCACCTTCGGTTCCACAAGATGGACAAGATGATTTAAAGTATGCGTTAAACTGTTTTCTTGGGTTCTTTTCAGAGTCTGCTTTATGCCAAGCAAATCTTTGGTGACATCTTTCGCAGTTACTTGGCATACCCGCACCTCTAGCACCGTACAAGTGAGCTCCCGCACCGTGGCACTCCTCGCAGCTAATGCCTTTTGTTATAGTATGCTCTCTTAATTTCTTAGAATCGCCAAGAGCCGCGTAGAATTCATCTTTAGATTTAAAGTCGAATTTAAATGTATGACAAATTTCGCAATACGCACTTGCAGGTTGGAATTTGAAATTTTTTCTATTTGAAGCACCGTATGAGTTCATACCCCACATATGAGAACCGCTCTTGCCGAAATCTTCCATTTTAGTAGGGAATCCCGGAGAGAATTCTGCTATCTTTTTAGCCATTTCAGGAGTTAGGAATTTAGCCCATAAAACTGAGTATTGGTTACCGCCCGCTACTAGTTTACCGCTAAGATCGCTTAAATTTCCGTCTTCAACGTGATATGTTCCGCGAACTAACCATTTATCAAGGAAGCCGTATTTTGTTCTTGGAGTTCCTATAATACCAAATACGTCATCAGGCTGAATACCTGTAGTAAGAATAGGAGTTGTCTCAATAGCTCCCGGAAGTCCTTTTTTAACATCTCCGCCTACCTCTTCAAGCTCTTCCGGCCATCTTATGGTTTTAGCGTGACGTGAGCGCTCCCATTGCATATATTGAGCAGGGTGACACTCGCCGCATTTTTTATGCCCTACGAATTTGTTTGGAAAGTCAAGTATTGACTCCATACCAAGACGATAAGTAACGGCAGTATGCTCCATATTATTCTCTTTAGCATACTCCGGACCATGGTTTATCTCGATAAATTCCTCCACACGATCGCTTAAGCCGTATTTACCTACAAGCCTACCTTCTTTTTCGTAATGAAAAACCGGGTGATTTTTCTTCAAATACTCCCAGTACTCTTTCTCGTGCCCAATATAATCTTCCAAAGTTCTTGGAGCAACGCCGTCATTTTGAAATGTTTCTCCTTGCTCAAAAGGCTCCTCGTACTTGTCGTCCGCGCTTAGAGGAGATATAGCGCACATAGCAAGAAAACAACTACAGGTTATAAATTTTAACCAACCTCGTTTCATCTCATTCTCCTTCATAAATTTTATAAACAACATTTTTCAAAAATTATGTTATCGGTACAAATCTAAATATTAAAATTTAATCTTTAGATTTAAAAAATTAAAGCCAAATTTATTAAGGTTCTGGCTATTTAACCTTAAATCTGATCTTTTTATACCGAGAAAAGATCAAATCTAGCTCTCGTCTTTATACCCTCCTTTCATGACAAGAGAAATACAAGAACTAATGTATTAATCCTATTTTAAATAAAATATTAATACATATTTTTTTAAACTATTCTAAATTTAAGTGTAAGCGAAATATTATTTTTGAGTTTTTTTTGATGTTTTTTTAGTATCATAATCTTCTTATATATAAATTATAAATTTAATATCTATAAATATTGTAAATTCACTATTTGATATTCAATATTAAAAAGATAATATATTACTATTACATATAATTCTCAATATAAATTTTAGATATACATAACCTTAAATAATAAAAATAGTAACTAAACCGTTACAAATTATAACTTGCTAAATTTATAATTTGTTAAAAATACATTAGAATTGTGCATAAAATAATACTTTTAGTTTATTCAAAATGCCATGCCTGCACCATGTAACTATTTGAAACATTTTTTAATATTCTTTAAAATTTAAAATTTAATTTTTCTAATTAAAATTAAGAGTTATTAGGTCTTATTTCAAAAACTCTTGTTGTTAGCAGTTCAAATTTGTATTATAGAGCAATAAAACATAATTACATTAATAATAACATCATAAAAAGCAGAATTAAAACTAATCTTAAAAAGAAGCTGTAGAAGATTATTTTTTAATAGCATCTACTCTAATTCCAAACAGAATAATATTTAAGAACACTTAGTTAACACCAACCAAAACAAGATAAGATTTAAATATGATATCAAGAAAATTTTAGTAGAAATATGAATCAAGCAACTATACAGTGAAGTTAATCAAACAAAGCCCATAGGCTTAAATTTTAAACAACCAAATTTATTATCATGCAGATATAAAAATTTTACAAAAACGCTTAAGTCGATATATCTTAACAATACCAAAAAGCCAAATAAGACAAAGGCTATCTTTTTAAAGTTAAGATATACCCATCTTCCTCACTAGTAATCGTGTATTTATATCTCTTATCAAGAGTTATGGAAGCTCGGTAAAATCCCTCGTGAGCTCCAAAAGTGATTGATTCAAAAGCGCCACAGTCAAGCTTAAAAGTCTTAGTAAGAAATCCTTTTGGATTTTTGAAGTCAATTACGATCTTTTTGTCTTTAAGCACGGCAAAGTCTCTTTTTTTGATATCTTTTGTGAGAATTTTAAGGCTCATAGGGCTAAATTCAAAATCCGTTTTATGAAAGCTTATTTTTTTAAGCGGCTCTTGTTTTTTTTCTTCGGCAGGAGCAGGCTTGATAACCACTTCTTGCATAGGCTCTTGCTTTATGGCGTCTTGCTTGGTTAAATTTATATCAGTGCCCATAGGTTTAGAAGAGGCTTTAACCGAAACATCAACAACAGGCTCATTCATCGTAACCGACACATCAGGCTTTAGTACTACCGCAGGCGATAGAGTCTTTGTTAGTGTTAGTTCATCATGCCAATTTATACTCTTATTTACATCGATAACTTTTTCTTTGATACTTCCGTCTTCGCTCTTATACTTAACCGATATAGAGATAAAATTCCTTGCGTCGCTCGGGAATTTTATGTTTTGCTTTTCAAAAGGAGCTAAAATTTCAACCGAATTTGTCGTAGTTACACTTGTATTTAACTCGCCCGTCGGCACAAACGGATTTTCTCTGCCAAAGCTAGCACTTAAAAAAACCAATACAAAAAACCAAATTTTACCCATATTAACTCCAATTATTTACTATCTTGCGGTTCAAGCTCTTTTAGCTCAAAAAACGACTTTTGAAGCTCGGCATTGCGCTTTTTTAAAATTTCCACATCTTTTTTAAGCTGCTCTTTTTGATCCTGAAGCCCAAGCATTACGTCTAAAGACCTCTTGCCAAACATTATATTTCCCACATATATGCCAAAAAGAGCCACACAAAGAAGCAATCCGATAATCTTAACAATAGTTTTAAAAGAGTATGATCTCTTTATCTCATTCTCGTCATACTCCTTTAAAATTTCACTCAAATTTCATTTCCTAAAAATTCATCTGTCTCAAGCTCGATCTCAAGCAAGCGGTTGTATTTAGCGTTTCTTTCGCTTCTTGAGGTTGCGCCCGTTTTTATCTGACCCGTATTCATCGCTACTGCAAAATCGGCTATAAAGCTATCTTCGCTCTCGCCGCTTCTATGACTCATGACGCAGCGATAGCCCTTGCGTTGCGCTAAGCGGATAGTTTGCATAGTTTCACTTACGCTTCCTATCTGATTTGGCTTTATTAAAATCGCGTTTGCAACGCCTTTTTTAATGCCCTCTCTTAAAATTTTCTCATTAGTTACGAAAAGATCGTCTCCTACCAGCTGAACCTTGCTTCCAAGTCTAGCCGTGAGCTTCGCCCAACCATCCCAATCATCCTCGCTAAGTCCGTCTTCGATAGAAAATATCGGATACTTATCGCAAAGTTTTGCGTAGTATTCTATAAGCTCTTCAGAGCTAAATTTCTTGCCTTCAAGCTCGTATTTGCCGTCTTTATAAAGCTCACTTGCAGCCACGTCAAGAGCCAGTTTTATCTGCTCGCCCGGTTTATATCCCGCTTTTTCAATGGCTTGCATTATGATCTTAAGAGGCTCTTCATTATCCTTTAAATTCGGTGCAAATCCGCCCTCATCGCCAACTGCGGTGCTGTGACCAAGCTCGTTTAAAATTCCTTTTAAAACCTGATAAATTTCAGCCGCGGCTCTTAGGGCATCACTAAATTTCTCAAACCCGAAAGGCATAATCATAAATTCTTGAAAATCCACGCTGTTATTTGCGTGCGCTCCGCCGTTTATGATGTTAAACATCGGTACGGGAAGCACGCTTGCATTCGCTCCGCCAAGATAGCGATAAAGAGGCATATTTAAGCTTTTTGCAGCCGCTCTAGCAACCGCCATAGATACGCCAAGCACGGCATTTGCGCCTAAATTTGAGTAATTATCGGTCCCGTCAAGCCTCTTCATCTCGTCATCGATTGATTTTTGATCGTAAGCGTTTAGCCCGATTATCGCTTCGGCTATAGCTTCATTTACGTTGCTAACCGCCTTTAGCACGCCCTTGCCGCAATATCTACTATCCTTATCCCTAAGCTCTAAAGCCTCGCGCTTGCCGGTACTAGCTCCACTTGGCACGATAGCGCTTGCAACCGTCCCGTCGCTTAGCGCAACCGTAGCGCGCACAGTCGGATTTCCTCTACTGTCTAAAACTTCTATCGCCGTAACATCATCTACAAAAATCATCATTCATCTCCTGTTTCTTGACTATCTTCGTCATCTTTGCCGCCGCCGCTTATGATGTGCTCAATTCCCATAGATCCTTTTATCGCAGCTACGATCTCATCGGCCACTTCAGGATTTTCTTTTAAATACGCCTTGGCATTTTCTCTGCCTTGACCGAGTTTGCTCGCATTGTAACTAAACCAAGCGCCGCTTTTATCGACTATATCAAGCTTAACGCCGTAGTCGATTATTTCGCCCTCTTTGCTGATTCCTTCGCCAAACATTATGTCAAATTCGGCCGTTTTAAACGGAGGCGCAACTTTGTTTTTCACTACTTTTACTTTCGTTCGGTTGCCGATAGGTTCTTCATTTTGTTTAAGAGTTGCGATTTTACGAACGTCAAGACGAACGGAAGAGTAAAATTTAAGCGCATTTCCACCAGTTGTAGTCTCAGGCGTGCCATACCCCATAGCGCCTATCTTCATGCGAATTTGGTTGATGAAGATGACGGTGGTTTTCATCTTATGCACGATTCCGGTTAGCTTTCTTAAGGCTTGGCTCATAAGTCTTGCTTGAAGTCCTACGTGCTGATCACCCATATCGCCCTCTATCTCGCTTTTTGGCGTAAGTGCGGCGACACTATCAACTACGATAAGATCGATCGCTCCGCTTCTTGCAAGAGTCTCTACGATATCAAGAGCTTGCTCGCCAAAATCGGGTTGAGATATGTAAAGATTATCCGTATCAACGCCTAAATTTGAAGCGTATTTCACGTCAAGAGCATGCTCCGCATCGACAAATGCGCAAATTCCGCCCGCTTTTTGAGCTTCGGCGATGATATGAAGCGTTAAAGTCGTCTTTCCCGAGCTTTCAGGTCCGTAAATTTCTATAACCCTACCTTTTGGAACGCCACCTATGCCAAGAGCCAGATCAAGTCCGATCGAGCCAGTAGCTATCGAGTCTATAGGCTCTACTTGCCTATCTCCAAGGCGCACCATAGTGCCCTTGCCAAAAGCTTTATCAATCTGCTTTAACGCTAGATCAAGAGCCTTCTTCTTGTCGGATTCGGATTCTAGTGGGGTTAACTTTTTCTTGTCGTCTTTTTCAGCTGCCATTTACTGCCTTTAAATTTGTAATAAATTGTCTGATTTTATCAAATTTGAGATGAATTTTCGTTTATTTGAAATTTGAAGTTTAAATTTTATATTTGATTTGCACAAAAGCTTAAAGCCCTAAAACCAAAATAAATAATCACGATAAAGCCAAAAGAGCTACCAAAACATAGCTCTTTTGTAAATTTGAATTTATAAAAGTTGCGATTTTATAAAGAATTTCATATAAGCCGCAAATTTGATCAATTAATTTTATTAAGCATCTCCTCAGCCCGTTTGTTTCCATTTTTAGCCGCAAGAGTAAAAAGTCTTTTAGCCTCTTTTAGATCCTGAGCTACACCGTGGGCGTTCATGTAACAAATTCCAAGCATATACTGACCCCCCGCATGTCCCAAATCAGCCGCCTTTTTAAAATAATTCGCCGCCTTTACTAAGTCTCTTCCGATTTTTATATCGCCTTGTTCGTCGTAGTAGATAATGCCCAGCATATACGCCGCAGGTGCGTAGTTTTGCTTATCTGCTTGTTCATATAGCTTAAAGGCCTGCTTATAATCAAACATATGATAATAAATATTCGCCAAATTCGACTTAGCCACGGGATTTCCTCTATCTGCCGATCTTTTATACCACATCATGCCGTCTTTGTAGTTTTTAAGCCCCGCTTCATAAGCATAGCCTACTTTAAGCTCGGCGTCATCATCCTTTTGCTCGGCATAAGGCATCATGAGATCAATCGCCTCTTTAAATTTGCCGTTATCCGTAAGCTCAAAATATCTATTCACAACATCTTGGGGAACATCGGCAAAGCAGTTAATGGCAAAAGCGGCAAGTATCGCGGTTAAAATTTTAAATTTCATTATCTCTCCTTAATTATCTCTTGATTATTATCAGATCTTTAAAATACTTCTGATAGTCGTCATGATATCTGTAGCCCTCTTCTACGTAGTCTTTGATAAAGCCATCCTTATCGGTAACAAAATGCATATTTCCGCAGTGGTAAATCGGCTGGCGACTTAAAATCACGCCGTATCCGTTATAAGTGATATTGTCTCCCTTGTACTCGCACTCTTTGTATATATAATACTTATTGCTAAGCATACCGATATCTACATGAGGAAAATACTTAATACGATCAATAACCAAAGATATATGCTGTCCTTTTAGTTGCTTTAAACTAGGGTTTATATAACTACTCGTGCCGTCAAAAATACTCGCACACCCGCTAAAAAACAATGATATGATCAAAGATAGTAAAACAACGCCTTTTTTCATAAAACTCTCCATGAATTTATTTAATTTTACTGAGGGATTTTATCATAATAGAGCAAATTTTATTATTCAAGATATAAAAGCTTGTTTGAAACTTAAATTTAATCAACTATTCATAAAATTTAACCTATAATCCTAAAAAGGATTAAATTTGAGATATTTTAAAGATATTAGCGTAGCGCATTCGCCCGATGCGGACGATATTTTTATGTATATGGCGATAAAATTCGGCTGGGTTGATTCTACAAATTTGCGTTTTAGCAACCTTGCTTTAGATATCCAAACGCTTAACGTTGAGGCGCTTAAAGGCACTTACGACGCTACTGCGATTAGTTTTGGATTATATCCGCTTATAAGAGATAACTACGCTTTGCTTCGGTGCGCGGTTAGTTTCGGAGAGGGATACGGACCAAAACTGGTAAAGAAAAAAGATAAAATTTTAAAACGAAATTTCAAGGTCGCACTCTCAGGCAAGCACACCACAAACGCGCTTTTGTTTCGCGTGGCATATCCTGAGGCGCGCATAGTTTATAAAAATTTCTTAGAGATAGAAAATGCCGTTTTAAGTGGCGAAGTTGATGCAGGAGTGCTAATTCATGAAAGCATTTTAACTTTTAGCGAAGAGCTTTGCGTAGAGTGTGAAATTTGGGATATATGGCAGGAGTTTTCAGGCGGGGATCTACCGCTTCCGCTTGGCGGCATGGCAGTTCGTCGCTCACTTCCCATAACCGACGCTATAGAGTGCGAGCGAGTGCTTACCAAAGCCGTTAAAATCGCAACCGAGCATAAGCCGTTTTTATCTCACATGCTCATGGAGCGAAATTTGATCCGAGTCGATAAAGAAAAGCTTAAAATTTATCTGAATTTATATGCAAACGATAGCTCCGTATCGATGAATGAAACGCAACTAAACGCCGTAAATAAGCTGTTTGAGATAGGTTACAAGCACGGCTTTTACGATGAATTAATCGATGCGCGCGACTATCTGGTGCCAACCGAATACAACGACGTAAGGTTTAGCTAAATGCAATCAACCCTAATCGAACTGGGCATAGAGACCTTTAAAACCGCGCTTTATCTAAGCTTTCCCATGCTTTTAGCAGGTCTAACCGCGGGTCTTATCATCAGCATTTTCCAAGCGACTACGCAGATAAACGAGATGACGCTAAGCTTTGTGCCAAAGATCATCCTCGTAGTCGTCGTTATTATATTTCTCATGCCTTGGATGGTAAGCATGATGGTTGATTTTACCATCCGCATGATCGAATTTATCCCGCATTTCGTGCAATGACCAGGCTTATTGACTTTTCTAAATTTACTTCCGTTAAAATCGGCGGCATGCACGAGGTTTTGCTGATAGATAGCCCGCAAGATGATACGCAAGGTCGCGTGATAATAGGTGGCGGAAATAACCTTTTAGTTTCGCCAAACCCTGCACCGATGGCGATTTTAAGCGATAAATTTGACTATATAAAGCTTGAAGGCGAAATTTTAGAGATAGGTGCTGCTACAAAGAGCGGTAAAATTTATAATTTTGCTAAAAAACACGATCTGGCGGGCTTTGAGTTTTTACAAAATATCCCCGGCACACTTGGAGGCATGATCAAGATGAACGCGGGGCTTTGTGGAATTTCCATGAGTGACAATCTGCTTGAGGTGCGTTTAAAACGAGGCTGGATAAAAAAAGAAGAGATAAAATTTGCTTATAGATATTGCGAGCTAAACGAAATTGTTTTTGCAGCCAAATTTAAAGCAACAAAAGGCTTTAACGCTGCACTTGCAAGCGAATTTGCGCTTAAACGCTCAAACCAGCCAAAAGGAGCCAGCTTTGGAAGCTGCTTTGTAAATCCGGCGGGCGATTACGCAGGTAGACTTATTGAGGCCGTTGGGCTAAAAGGGCACGTTATCGGCGGAGCAAAATTTAGCGAAAAACACGCAAATTTCTTAATAAATTTTGATAATGCAAGCTTTGATGATGCAATAAATCTCATAAATTTAGCCAAAAAACTAGTGCTGGAAAAATTCGGCGTAGAACTAAAAACGGAAGTTGTTATAATTTAGATTAAAAATATATTAAAAAAGTTATAATTCTTACAGATTTACTCGCAAGGAGGAGTCTATGAAAAAGTTAGCTTTAACCCTGTTTTTAGCATTTAGTTGCTTGTCGGTAGCGCAAGCCGGACCAAATCACAACAACGGGCTAGCGGCAAAGTCCAAAGGTCAGTGGAAAGATGCGGAGCACTACTTCAAGCTAGGTTGCTATAAAGAAAAAGTTGATACTTCTTGCAAAGAGCTTGGGCAGCTTTATGAGTTCGGAAAGGGTTCTGATGTCAAAAAAGACTCGGGGCTTGCAAAGCAGGCTTATGAAAAATGCTGCGAGATATCATTTGGTAAAAGATCCGACTGCTGCAATAAAGTAAAAGATAAAACAGCCGTAAGTCCTGAAAAAGGTTGTGAAAGCGGAGATGCATCCGCTTGTATAGACTACGCTTATGAAAAACAAGACGTCAAATACTACCAAAAAGCTTGCGATCTGGGCTCAAATTTAGGATGTCTATGGACGGGATACTCATACACCGAAGGCAAAAACGGTGCGCAACACGATCCTAAAAAGGGCTTTGAAATATTTTCAAAACTTTGCAACGGCGGCTACGATGACGGTTGCAAATTTGTAGCGATGGGTTATAGAGACGGTAAAGGTGTCGAGAAAAACATAGACAAAGCGATCGAAATTCTAAGCCAAATTTGCGGGGGCGATAGATTTGACGGATGCGCAAAGCTGGGCGAAATCTACCAAGACGACAAATACGGCAAGAAAGACGAGATAAAGGCGTTTAAGTATTATCTTTTAGCCTTTACGAAAAAGGATCATGAAGCTTCAGGAAAATACGTAAAAGATAAAGATAACGCAGCAAAAGCTTGCGAAGCCAAGATCGCCATTGGATGTGAATACGCAGGCTCTGTATATTATCAAGAAAAGCAATTTACCAAAGCGGTAGAGTATTTTGACAAGGGCTGCGAACACGGCTTAGTCGAATCATGCCTATTTGCAGGCTACACATACCAAATGCCGCCTGCTGAAAGCGGGGTCGCAAAAGATCTTGAAAAGGCTAAGATTTACTTCAAAAAAGGCTGCGATATAGGCTCAGCTCAATGTTGCAGCGCTCTTGAATCTATAAAATAAAATTACAGGCGCAAATTTAACTCATTTGCGCCTAAATTTATCTTTCAAACTCTACTTTTTGTAAGCGCTCAGAGATGAAATTTCGGCGCCCTGCTTTGGCTTCTGATTTATTATTGAACTCTTAGTGGTAAATTACTAAGTAGGATAATTTACTACACCCCCAAAAGAATAAGTTCAATTTGAGAACTTGCCTGATACTAAAAGCCTCAAATATAATTTATTAATTATAAATTTGATATTAAGTAATAAAATTACAATAACTATTTAAATTTACTCACAAAGGAGAGTGCATGAAATTTTTTAGTTTAACCAAAACTGCAATGGTTGCAGCTAGTATTGTTGCATTAAGCTTTTTAAGCCTTAATGCCGGTGAAAAATTTACTCCACTAATTGTAATTCACGGGGGCACAAGCAAACTTGATCTATCCCAAGATGAATTTATGCTTCGTGCAGAACCGATGAAAAAGGCTCTTAAAGCAGGCCAAGCAGTCCTTGAAAAAGGCGGAACAGCGATGGATGCGGTAACGGCCGCTATAATCATCTTGGAAGATGATCCGAATTTAAATGCGGGCAAAGGAGCGGTTTTTACTTCAGATGGATTTAACGAACTTGATGCTTCTATCATGGACGGTGCAACTAAAAAAGCGGGTGGAGTGGCTATGTCAAGACATATCAAAAACCCTATTTTAGGCGCGCGCCTTGTGATGGAAAAGACTTGGCACACGCTTATAGCGGGCGAAGGAGCGGACAAGCTAGCCAAAGCAAACGGGCTTGAAATGGTCGAGCAAGAGTATTATTTCACGCAAAAAAGATACGATCAGCTCAAAAAAGCCAAAGAAAAACAACAACTCATGCTTATGAAAGATGACGATAAGAGCGATAAACTCGCAGCGTTAAAAGATAAAGCCGAGCCTTATCTTGGCACGGTAGGAGCGATCGCACTTGATAAAAATGGCAACCTTGCAGCAGCAACAAGCACCGGCGGCATGACAAACAAGATGACAGGACGTATCGGAGATAGCCCTATCATAGGCTCAGGAACTTATGCGGATAACAATTCTGTAGCAGTTTCATGCACAGGCACCGGAGATATCTATATGCGAGTAAATGCGGCTCACGAAGTTTCAGCCCATTATAAATACGCTGGCGGCGATGTGCAAAAAGCTGCCGAAAATGCTATAAAACAAGTAGATGCTCTAGGCGGAAGTGGCGGCATAATCTCAATCGATAAAAACGGCAAAATCGGCTTTGCTTGGACAAAGAATAAGCTAGGAATGTATCACGGTGAAGCAAAAGTAGGATCTGAACCTATCGTGCATTGGCCTGTCGGCAAATAATTCATACAAGATCGATGCAGGCGGCAAATTTGTCTGCTTGCCTGCATTGGATTAGAATTTGTAGCGTAAAAACGTTTGCAAATTTAAAATCAAAGGCGCAAATTTAGCTCGTTTGCGCCTAAATTTATCTTTCAAATTCTACTTTTTGCAAGCGCTCGGAGATGAAATTTCGGCGTCCTGCTTTGGCTTCTGCTTTGCCGTTTAGCTCCACAAGATCGCCCGTAAATCCGCAAGTATCGTTTCTAACGGTAAAGCTTCCTACGCCGTAGATATCAACAGGCGTATCATGCGCTTCAAATTCGGCAATTTTTTCAGGAGTAAAGCCCGAGCTAACGACTATCTTAGCGTGATTAAAGCCATTTTCATCAAGCGCTTTGCGAAGTGCAAAAATAAGCTCCTTGCAAACCCCATGCGGATCAAATCCGCTTGTGTCTTTATCCTCAAAATACTTGTCTATGAGGCTTTGAGATGTATCAACCCTAACGGCACCAAGCCTTGATTTTAGCGCATTTGCGGCTAAAAGTGCGTCGGTGATCACGTCGTTATTGTAATCAACAAGTGCGGTTACAAGCTCACCGGGAAAGGTTTTAGCGTAAATTTCACACGCTTTTACTATATCTCCCTCACACATCTGAACAAGCGCGTGCGGCATAGTTCCCATGCCTTTGCCACCCCACCAAAAGCCCTGAGCGTCGGTTGAAACGCGATCTATGCCCGCAATATAAGTGGCGTATCCGTCGCCTATCTGCGTTGAGATGTCATCTTGCCTATCCGCCATAGAAAAGACTACCTTGCCGTTTGCCGCCTTTAAGGCTCTAGCGACATTCGTAGCTACGGAGCTTCTGCGAGCTAGCGTGGCATCTATGATATTTTCTAAAAAGCCGAAATTTTCATACTTACCACTTATCTTTAAAACGGGCTCATTTGCGTTTATGATATCGCCGTCATTTAATGCCTGAATTTCAAGCTTCTCAGGCTCTTTGGCAAAGGTATGTACTATAGCTATGGCTTCATCGATCCCGCACAGAGTGATGTTATCAGCCCTTTGAAAAAACTGCATAGTCACATGTTGATTAGGCAAATTTTGCTTTATGACCTGATTTATCTTCAAAAAATATCTTGCAGTATAAAAGCCCTCGGCAATCCTTGGGTCAAATTTGAAAGTTTTGTTTGTAAGGCGCTTGATGACACCTTGTTTTTTTAGTTCTATCTCGTTACTCATCACACCTCTTTATATAAATTTGCTTCACGCTATCCACTTAAGACAAAGCGTATAAACAATAGCCGCAAAGCTAACGCCAATCAGCATAAACCAAAGCTTCATAGCGCCTTTGCACCTTGAGGTCATATCTCTTTGGATGAAGGATTTTTTATCTTTAAAAGATATCTGCTTCACAAGCCCAAGCGTCCTAAGGCTCTCGTCAAACCTCTCAAGACTAAGCATGCCGTCAGCAAATTCCTTAAAAATTTTCGCGTCAAAATAAAGCCTGATATGAAGATAAAATATAAAAATATAAAGCGCGGCGAAGATAAATTCCTGCCAAATTTTGTGCGGATACTGCCAAAATATAAAGGCGTGGATTAAATTTACAAGCAATATTATCTTATGGGTGTTTATGAGCTGCGAAGTAGTAAGTGCCAGCGATGATTTGCTCATCCAAACTCCATAAAAAATTTTCTCACGCTATCATCTATGACAACTTTGGGGCGCGAATTTTTGATCAGTAAAATCGCATCATCTACGTTCATTTTATTGCACCAAACCAACCAACCAAGCAGCACAAGAGCGCTTCTGCCGTATCCTAGTGCGCAACAAACGAGCGTTCTTTTATTTTTGCTAATTATACTATCCATTGCCTTTACGGCGGCTTTGAGCTCATCAAATTTTGGCTTTACCATGTCAAGCATGGCGAAATTTAAGTAAATTTGCTCCGCTTTGGGATGAAATTCACACTCCGCCGTAAGGTCAAAAACGGCTTCAAATTTATGCATCTCGGTGATCGAGCCAAGATGGACATTTGGCAAAATTTCACTGCTTCTAGAAGCACGCTTTAAATTTAGCCAGTAGATGATGTTTAGCCGAGCGATTATAAGATATGGCAAGAGCAGCCAAAATGATGAAATTTTGCCGTTTTGCTCTTTGCGAAAAATTTGTGCACCGAACAAAGCGTAACCAAAACCGACAAGAGCAAAGCTAACACTAAAATAAAGCAACCAAAGAAAGGCTCCGCCAATATAAAAAGCCAATGCGGCAAATATGAGCGCAAGCAGAGCGTAAAAGCTTGCCCATTTGATATGAGATGCTGTATGAGCGAGGTTAAATTTTAAAATTTCGCCCTCAATCGGCACTATAACAAGCACCAAAAAGCCCACTAAAAACCCTGTAGGTATATCGATAAAATGGTGCTGATAAGTAGTAAGCACGCTAAGAGCTATCAGGGCAAACCACGCCAAAACGATAGCCTTAAGCCAAATTTTGCTCGTTTTTGATATATAAAGCGAACCCACAACCACGCATAAGATGATATGAAGCGAAGGAGCTTGATTAAACGGCATATCAAAGGTCGCAAGGCTATCAAAGAGAAATTTAGATAGTCCAAAACTCTCAGGCTTACTCCAAGAAATTTGAAGCGGAAAGAGTATAAAAAATATCACCGCGATAAGCTGAGAAAGTAGCAACTGAGCCGTGTAGCGGTTTAGTTCGCGAGAATTTTTACACAGCAAAAATCCAAGCCCGTAAAGCAAATTTAACGACCAATAAGGCAGTATCGTCCAAGCGACAAAGGGGATATCATACTCCCATTCAAAGATGATTTCGGGCACGAAGCTTTGCTTTGAAGCAAGGTAGTTTGCAAAGCCGTAGCTTGCGTAAAAAGCGCTAGCTACGCAAAGCAGATAACCAAGTCTGGTTAAAAACTGGCTAAGTTTAGGGCTAAATTTCACTTCTCATCTTTAAATGGGACAAATTTCACTCTTTTATCGCGACGCTAACGGTAAATATCCCGTCCTCGTCTATCCATTGGCGGATCTTTTTAAATCCCGCTCTACTAACAAGCTGATCCATCTCGACCACGCTTCGTCTGCGCATAATCCACGCTTCGCCGTCTCTATGACTTGAAAGCGCTCTTGCGATCATCTCAAGCTGCGGATGATACGGCTGATTCGTATAGATGAGATATCCGCCCTTGCGCACGCTACGCCCAAAGCCTTCAAGAGCTGCTCTTATAAGCGCATTATCGCTAAATAGCTCAAAAAGCCCCGAAACCACGCCGATACTTGCGAAATTTTCTAAATTTTCATAGCTTGCTTTATCAAAGGCGTTTGCCTCTTCAAATGTCGCGATATCTTCTAAATTTCGCTCTTTTATGAGCTCCTGCCCCGCTTTTACGTTTACTTTGTCGTAATCTCTTAAAAGTATCTTTTCGGGGCGAATTTCACCGCTTAATGCGTCAAGTATATATCTGCCGTGCCCTGAAGCGATATCAAGAATTTCTATACGCTCGCCTTTTTGCTTTAGCTCGCTCATCACGAAATTTAGCGCATGGGCGATATTTTCTTTGCGCTTTCTTATGCCTCTCCAGCCGATTGAATTTAGATAAATTTTATCAACCCACCTTACAAAAGCGTTTGAGCCTTGCGGCTGGTTTTGATAGACGTAATCAAGCGTACTTCCGCTATCATAACCCCTATCTTCGCCAATTTTAAGCCCTTTAACCCAAGGCGAAAGCAGCTTCATGCCAAATCTTTGCACACTAAAGCAGATGTTTTTAGGATGAAATTTACAAAGCGGAGTAGCAAGCCTATCAGCCTCCTCTCTACTAAAGCCAAATTTATCAGCCTGCGTGCAATCAACTTCGCTTAAAGGCTTGCTAAATCGCTCGTTTATAAAGCGCCTAATCTTCTCAAATGCCAGATGTCTATCCTGCTCGCCAAGCGTATTGTGATAAAAGCCTTTCATCACATGGCGCTCTTTGATATGCGAGCCAAGCGAGTTATAAAATTCGTGCTGAGGCGCGTGATTCACCACCCAGTCATCGCCTGAAATAAGCAGCTGCAAAGGCGTAGTGATAGCCGCGGCATCGCCTACAACCCGCTTGCTTGCCTCATAAAGCCCAAGCAAAATCCTAACCGATATGGCGCGCGCTATAAGGCTATCTTCGTTATAAGAGTTTATGCGCTCATTATTATGCGTGAGGTAGTGCGCCTTGACGTAGCTGTTTACGAAAAAATTTCCTTTTATTTTATAAAGTAGCGCCAAGCCCTCTTTGGCAAAAGGCACGTAAAGCTTCACGTCAAACGCCGGACTTGCAAGCACTGCGCAGCGAATTTTAGGCGCATAATCATGCAGCCAAGTAGCAACCAGCACCGCGCCCACGCTTTGAGCGATCACGGCGATATTTTCCTTGGCCATGTCATACTCTTTTGATATATGATCTATGAATTCATCCACGTCAGATACGAGCCTAGCTATACTTGGCGCATCTCCTCGCTCTCCGGGACTCTTGCCGTGTCCGCGCGCATCCCAAGCAAAGAAATGAAAATCGCCTAAATTTAACTCCTCGCTCATAAACATCATGCGCCCGGAGTGTTCATGGCCTCTATGAAAAAGCACGATAGCTTTTTGAGGGCTTAAATTTGAGCTTTGCGCGCTGTTTAAATTTCCATTTTGCCCCTGATCGCTTGGCGACTTGTGGCGATAAAAAAGCTCTACTCCGTCGCTTGTGAGAAAAGTTTTTTCTTGCATATTAATTCCTTTAATTCGTAATCCTAAAATGCCCGGTTATCTTAAAATCATTTAGCACGTCTTCTTCCTGCACGCCAAGACCGATGTTATGGATGATAAGCGGAGTGTTGCCAAAGAGGGATTTCTTATCAGATACTATGCCGATATGCGGTCTGCCGTTATCAAGCGTCCAAGTAACTATATCGCCCGGTTTATAAATTTTATCGCTTACGCTGTAGCCTTTGCGCTTAAGATATGTAGCGATATTTGGCACTCTTCTGTGGTCTATGTTTTTATCGGTGTTTTTTAAGCCCCAGTTTTTGGGATAGGAGCTAAAATTTGCGCTCATATCTTTATGGATTAGCTCTTGCAAGTCGATATTTTGCTCTCTTAAAGCACGCACAACCACATCGGTACAAACCCCCTTTGAGATATCCACATCGCCCATCGGATAAGCAAGTCTTTCGTAGCTCGCGTCATAATAAAGCGTTACACCGATCTGGCTTCTTGCGTCCTTTACAAGCTCGCTTGGCGAAAAGGCTAATAAATTTAAACCCGCCAAGAGCAAAGCAAATTTGACTAAATTTTTAAAATTTCTCATCTTACTCCTTAAATTTACGCCCAAAAATAGCGCACTATATGAAAAAATATCGGCGCAGAAAAGCATAGCGAATCCATCCTATCAAGCATTCCGCCGTGTCCGCTTATGATATTGCCCCAATCCTTCACGCGTAAATCCCGTTTAATAGCAGACATCACAAGTCCGCCCAAAAAGCCCATAAGGCAAATAACAAGGCTGATAAAAAACGCCTGAATAAAGCTAAAAGGCGTTAGCCAGTGCAAAAACGCGCCAAGCAAGCTGGCGCTCATCACTCCACCCGTAAAGCCTACGACAGTTTTGGAAGGAGAGATATTTGGAGCTATCTTTGTCTTGCCAAATAGCTTGCCCCAGATATACTGAAGCACGTCGCTAGCTTGAGTTACAAGGATCAAAAAAAGCATTAAAAGAACCGATTTGCCTTCAAATTCATGCACATCAAGGATAAGAAGCGCAGGGATGTGAGAGATACAAAAAACACTTATCATAATCGCCCATTGAATGGTGGTTGAGCGCTCCAAAAAGTGCGCAGGATCACCAAGAAGGGCGGACAAAATCGGCAAAAACAAAAACGCATAAACAGGGATAAATATCATCGCCATAGAGTACCAATCCATAAGGATAAAGAAATACTGAAGCGGCAAGATGACATAAAAGCAAGCCACAAGAGCGATATGATCGCCGCGTCTTATGTAAATGAGGGATAGAAATTCGCGCAAAGCGGCAAAGGATATGACAAAAAACAAAAATATAAGCGCCTTTGTGCCCATATAAACAAAGCCAAATATGACTAAAATCATCACCCACCAAGCGTTTATGCGCGCGGTTAGGTTATCAATCGTAGCGTTTGGCACGCCTTTGGCGACAAATTTTTTAAGTATAAAAGCTATGGTTGAAGATAGAGCCAGCATAGCTAAAAGCCCTAAAAATAGCTTTAAAATCGCATCGCCGCTACTCATTTCTCATCCTTTTTTAGGCTTAATAAAGCCTCTTTGGCTTTTGCCAGAAACTCAAATTTGTCTTCGTTTTCGTATCTGAATTCATCTCCCACGCAAATATCGCAAATAAGCGGAATCGGCAGGCAAAAACCCTTGGGAAGAACGTTTTGGATATTATTTATCCAAAGAGGGACTAAATTTACATTTGGATTAGCTTTGGCTAGACGATAAATTCCGCTTTTGAAATTTCCGATTTCAATGTCATCATCCATCTTACGCGTGCCCTCGGGAAAGATGATAAGAGAATGAGTCTTTAGCGCCTCGCTCATCTTTTCTATAAATTCAAGGGGGTTTTTAGACTTGCGATCTATCAAAAACATATTAAAAACGTATCTAGCTAAAAACGGGCGAATTTTGCCCTTAGTCCAGTAATCAGCCCCCGCCACGGGACGAATTTGCTTGCGCAACTTATAGGGCATCGATACAAAAATCAGCAAAAAATCGCCGTGGCTAGTGTGGTTGGCGTAGTAAATTTTAGGCGTAAAATCGCTCATCTTCTTTAACTTCTCGCTGGGGCGAATTCCCGTGATAAAAACCGCTATTTTACACAATGTAAAATCAACGACTCTAGCCGCCATATCTTTTATCATAATTACGCCTCCTTAAGTCCTGACCTGACGCGATTTATGCAGGTTATCACAAGCAATACTATTATCAAAACGCCAAGATAATAAACCCACTGCCAAAGCTCGCCGAAACAAGCGTATAGCATCCCAAAAAGCCCGAAAGCAAAGGCTCTGTCACTTTTACCCATAGGACCGTCATATCTACGGCTCCTGCCTAAAACCTGTCCCAAAACACCTAGAAATTCGCTAAGTTGCGATAAAAAAATTATAAGCATAATAGTGCCCCAATCAAACGGTGCGATAAAAGCAAAAGGCAGATAAAGAGCGCTATCTGAAATCACGTCCGTAGCTTCGTTTAGATAGCCTCCAAGGGCTGATTTTTGGTTAAATTCGCGAGCAAGCATTCCGTCAATGGCATTAAGCGCCATTCTAACAAAAAGCCAAATAGGCAAGATAAAAAACAGCGCTGAAACATGAGAGAATTTAACCAGCAAAAATCCTATGAATACCGATACAATGCAGGCAAAAATCGTAACTTGATTTGCAGTGATGCCTAGATTAAAAAGCTTAGTTGTAAGTGGACGCAGGAGATTTTGGAATTTTGGCTTTAGCTCATAAATAGTCATAAAAGCTCCAAAAAATATTAATAGATAGTATTATTGTATAAATTTTCTTATACCAAATTTAATTTTAATTTTAAATATCCTAC